>CASEGD010000126.1 GCA_949287345.1 uncultured Phascolarctobacterium sp.
GAGGAAAACCTGCTGGCGATTCTGGAAGCTAACAATATCCCCGAAAAAGAGCGCATTGAAAAAATGAATGCTTTGATTGAGGAGTTCCATATCGGCCATATCCGCAAAAACAAAGGCACGGAGCTTTCCGGCGGCGAACGCCGCCGCGTGGAAATTGCCCGCGCGCTGGCAACCGACCCGGCCTTCATTTTGCTGGACGAGCCTTTTGCCGGCATCGACCCGATTGCCGTGGCCGATATCCAGAACATGATTGCCCATCTGGCGCAGCGCGGCATCGGTATTTTAATTACCGACCACAACGTGCGCGAAACCTTGAGCATCGTCGATAAGGCCTATATCCTCGCCAACGGCGAGATACTGCTGCACGGCGACAGCGAAACCATTGCCAACGACCCGGTAGCACGCAAATATTACCTGGGCGAAAACTTCAGCATGTAGGGGGGATGAAGATTGCGTTTACGTTTGTTGGACCGTTATGTGTTAAGTGAATTACTGTATCCGTTTGTCTTCGGTATCGCCTCCTTCTCCAGTATTTTTATTGCAAGTTCCATGTTGTACCGCATTACGCAGTACATGACCAAATACGGCGCGGGTTGGGATACCATTGCCTGGCTGTTCTTTTACAGCCTGCCGGAGGTTATCAACTATACTTTCCCGATGTCAATGCTGCTGGCGTCCTTGATGGCGTTCGGCAAATTATCCGGCAGCAGTGAAATTATCGCCATGAAATCCGGCGGCGTCAGCTATTACCGCATTGTCGCGCCGGTGCTGATTGTGGCGTTTATCGTCAGCATGTTCTCCGTCGTCTGGGCGGAAAAGGTAGTGCCTGCCTCCAAAGTGCAGTACACCCGCGTGCTGGAATACCAGATTAAGGGCAACACCAAGCCGAAAACGCAGGACAACGTCATCATCAAAACGATGAGCGGCGACACCCAGCGTTTGACCTATGCCCGCCGCTTTGAAGAACATTCCGGCAAAATGATGGACATTACCATCGAGGAATTTGACAACCATAAGCTGGCGCGCATCCAGACGGCGAAGGAAGGCCGCTGGGAAAACGGCAGCTGGCGTTTGTACAACGGCACTGTTTATTCCGTACATGACGAAGAAGGCTTGCAGAGCACGGCGAAGTTTGACGAGCAGATAATCCCGCTCGACATTGCGCCGGAGCAGATTTCCTGGGAACAGAAAGAACCTGAGGAAATGACTATCCGCGAGCTGCGCGAATACATCCACATGCTTGAGATGCAGGACCAGCCGACCTCGCGCCACTGGTGTGAAATTTACATGCGTATCTTCATCCCGATGGCCAGCTTCTTCTTTGCGATGATCGGCGCGCCGCTGGGCACGCAGAAGCAGCGTACAAGCTCGTCCATCGGCCTGGGCCTGAGCATTATCGTTATCTTTATTTATTACGCCATTATGACGTTTACCACCGGCCTTGGCAAAGGCGGTGCGATGAACCCGCTGCTGGCCTGTGCTTTGCCGAACCTTATCTGTTTGTGTGTAGGTATTTATCTTTTGCGCCAGAAGAACGCATAATAATTTTGGGGTGAGTTTATGTTTGGGTTACGCCTGATAATTATCCTGGCCGTCGTCGGCGGGCTGATTGCCTTTATCGGCGACAAGCTGGGCAGTAAAATCGGCAAGAAAAAACTGTCCGTCTTCGGCCTGAGGCCGTACTATACCTCGGTGCTGATGACGGTAATAACGGGCGTTTTAATTGCGGCGACGACGATTATCGTGATGGCGGCATCATCCGACAGCGCGAGGACTGCCATGTTCGGCATGGAGCAGTTACAGGACGAACTGCGCAGCCTGAACAGGGAAAAAGAAGCAGCGTCGCTGGAAATTGAAAAAGCACGCGCCGACCTGGCTGACCGCAACAAGGAAATACAGGAACTGGATGCCGAAAGGGCACAGCTTGCAGCCGAAGTAAGCACCAGCCGCGAAGAACTGGGGCGCGCCCGCGCGGAAGTAAACTCCCTGACGGAATCGAAAGCGACTTTGGAAGCAGAAGTAGGCTCGCTGGAAGAAACTACGGAGCGCCTGCGCCGCGGCATTGTGGCGATGCGTGAGGGCAGCGTGGTTTACCGCAGCGGCGAAGTGATTTACGCCGGTGTTTTAAGCAGCAAGCTGAACGACGAAGAAAACGCCAAGCAGATGGAAATGTTCCTGAGTGCGGCGAACGAAGCGGCAATGCAGCGTATGGGCATCCGCAGCGAAGAACCTGTCGGCGTGCTGTGGCTGCCTAACGAACTGGCACAGGCGGCGCTGAAGGAAATCCAGTCTGCCGACGGCAACGTGTTTGTAAGGCTGCGCGCCGTGGCGAATATCATCGCCGGTGAACCGGCTATTTGCACTGTTGAACTGGTACACAACGAATGTGTTTACAAGGACAACGAGCTGATTTTCAGCAAGGTTATTGATGTAAGCGATATTAAATACGGGCTTGACCGTGAGATTCTGGCATTTTTGAACGAGGTTAACCATACGGCGGTGCGCGCAGGCGTAATGCCCGACCCGCTGACCGGCAAGGTAGGCAACCTTGACGCCGGTACGATGGTGCAGACCGGTGAGAAAATGGCTGATTTGGGCGGGCAGGTTATGCTTAAGGCTTACGCCCGCGGCGATATTTATACCTCCGGCCCGGTATTGCTGCGTTTAGAGGTTGAAGATGCAGACAAAGAATGAGTTTTTACTTGGCATTGACCCCGGCAGCTATAAAACCGGTGTGGCAAAGGTTAAGCCTGACGGCGAGGTTATCAGTGCCGAATGGGTGGAAACCAAAACGCTGACGGAAGTTTTAACAAAGCTGAACGCAGAATGCGGCGCGGCGATTAAAGCCGTAATTATCGGCAACGGCACCAACACCAAACCGGTGCATAAGGTGCTGGGGCAGGTTTTTACCGGCGTGCCGGTGATAGAAATTGACGAAAAGCACAGCACGGAACAGGCGCGTACATTGTACTGGCAGCTTAACAAACCGCACGGCTGGCGTGCGCTGCTGCCCGAAGGCTTGCGTGTACCGCCGGAACCGCTGGACGGTTATGCAGCGGCAGTGCTGGTAAAAAGATATTTAGAGCAACAAAAAGACAGGGATTAAGTCCCTGCTTTTTTGTAGGTATTTAACCTGCGGCAGCGAATATAAAACTATCAGACATTTGTAATTGGGGGGTACAAAATGGAAAAATTACTTGATACAACCTGCGAAAAATTTTTGGAAGAACTGGCAAGCAAGCAGTCCACTCCGGGCGGCGGTGCGGCTTCTGCACTGTGCGGCGCAACTGCGGCAGCCTTAACGGCGATGCTGGGCAATTTAACAGCTGGCAAGGCAGGCAGCGAAGCCAACGATAAAATGGCGCTGGAAATCATCATCGCTGCGGACAAGCTGCGTTTGGAACTGGCGCAGCTGGCGGACGACGATGCGGCAGTGTTCAATAAATTTATGGAAGCATACAAAATGCCGAAGGCTACGGATACGGAAAAAGCCATGCGCACGGCGGCAATCGGGCAGGCAGCCATTGCGGCGGCAGAAGTGCCCATGCAGATTGCCAACAAAAGCATTGAAGTGCTGAAACTGTCGCGTAAGCTCATTGTGTTCGGCAACCCCAACGCCATCAGCGACGGCACGGTATCCGCCCTTATGGCGCGTGCGGCTTTGCGCAGTGCGCTGTACAACGTAAAAATCAACCTGGGGTTGATTAAAGACGATAAATACGTGGCGGCAGCGCGTGCCAAAATGCAGCAGCTGGAAGCCAAAGCCATGGAAATAGAAGCCTTTGTGCTGGCGCGCACCGATGAAGTTTTAAAATAATATTGACGGCGGCGCGTATTTATCATATAATTAAAAATTAGCAGGGAGAGGTGGTCGAGTGGTTTAAGGCTCTGGTCTTGAAAACCAGCGAGGTGCAAGCCTCCGTGGGTTCGAATCCCACCCTCTCCGCCACGATTTTACCGCGCCTTTTACGGCGCGTTTTTTGTTATA
>CASEGD010000127.1 GCA_949287345.1 uncultured Phascolarctobacterium sp.
GGCAATGTGCTGGCAGCAGCCGTTAACGACGGCGCAGACGCGGCGGCAGAGCTGATAACGCAGGCAGAAGACGAGCTGCGGCTGTTAATGCTTTTAACGGGCGCGCCCGATATCCGCAGCATGCGGACGAAGCCTTTGTATTTTACAGGCCCGCTGCTTGATTTTATGCAGTGCCGCGGCTGGGACTGCGTGGAACTGGCAAGGTCAAGAAGATAAAAAATAAACGGTATAACACTTAGTTATACCGTTTTAATATATTTGATTATACTTTTGTTAAATGTTTTTTTGCGGTTTGTTTTTAATTAGCGTAAGATAAATAAAGCGGTTCGTAAATTTTACTCCTTATTCAGTCGCAAAATTTGCGTGGCTTCACTGGCACAATTATAAACATCGCCTTTGGCTCGTTTCTAATTGGCGATTCAGCCAAAAAAATAAGCCCAATACCAAAGGTATCAGGCTTATTTTAAAATCCGTCAGAATCAGATAGCGCGGTTAACTTTACCGGAACGCAAGCAACGGGTGCAAACGTTGATACGTTTTACAGAACCATTAACAACTGCTCTTACCTGCTGAATGTTCGGTTTCCAAGCGCGTTTAGAATGTCTATTGGAATGGCTGACGTTACAACCAGCTTGAATACCTTTGCCGCAAACTTCGCAAATGGATGCCATGAGTCCCACCTCCTTAACGTAATTCGAGCATCAGTTACAAATTTAACAGAAGTATCATACCATAGAATGAACTTAAAAGCAAGAGATTTTTAGATTGGCAGCGTGATTTTATGTGGTGGCAGGAGCCGGTAACAAAATTAAAAGGGATTGGCCCTAAAAAAGCGGCGGATTTTGCAAACTTAAACGTCTTTACAATTGGCGATTTGCTGAACCGTTATCCGCGCACTTATGTGGACCAGAGCAAGGTTAAAACCATCGGCGAGCTGCGCACGGACGGCGAAAAGCAGCTGTTCCGCGCAGAGGTTTACCGCGTGGCGGACAGGATATCGGCGCGGCGCATGCGTTATACTTTGGTAACGGTTACGGATGGCAGCGGCAGGTTTGCCGAAATTTATATGTTTGCGCATCAGCGCTTCCAGACACGCAATTACAAACCGGGCGTGCAGCTTTTAATTGACGGCAAGGTACAGCCGGGGCGCGGCGGGGCAAAAATTGTTACCGACGCTTATGTGCAGATTTTAAAGGACGGCGAGGAAGCGGCTGCGCCCGGAATATTGCCGGTGTATGCGTTGAGCGGCGCGCTGACGCAGCAGAATTTGCGTACAGCCGTTAAAGCTGCGCTGGCCATGGCAGAGGATTACCTGCCGGAATCGCTGCCGCAGGACGTAATTACGGCGAAGAAACTGCCGCCGCGACTGGAAGCGCTTAAAAACATTCACTTCCCCGAAAGTTTTGCGGCGCTGGCCAAAGCACGCAGCCGTTTTGTTTTTGAAGAACTGTTTTTATTGCAGTGCGGGCTTTTGTATTACCGCAGCAAGGTAAAAAGCGGGCGCAGCGGCATAAAAATGGGCGTGGACGGCAAAATTTTAAATAGCGTGCTGCAAAAGCTGCCGTTTAAACTGACGGAAGCGCAGCAAAAAGCATGGCAGGATATCAGCCTTGACATGCAGGATATCAAGCCCATGCACAGGCTTTTGCAGGGCGATGTAGGTAGCGGCAAAACGGCGGTATCCGCGCTGGCGCTGGCCAAAGCTGCGGAAAACGGCTACCAGGGCTGCATTATGGTGCCGACGGAAATTTTGGCGCAGCAGCATTACGAAACATTGCAGCAGTTTTTGCAGCCTGCCGGTATCAGCATCGGGCTGTTAACCAGCAGCGTTAAGGGCGTGCGCAGGCGCGAACTGCTGGAGCAGCTTGCTGAAGGAAGCTTGCAGGTGCTTGTCGGTACGCATGCACTGATACAGGACGAAGTAATTTTTGACAAGCTTGCTCTTGTCATCACGGATGAGCAGCACCGCTTCGGCGTGGAGCAGCGCGCCAAACTTGCCAATAAATCAGCTTTTGAGCCGGATGTATTGGTTATGACGGCGACGCCGATACCGCGAACGCTGGCGCTGACGGTGTACGGCGATTTGGATGTTTCCATAATGAAAGGCATGCCGCCGGGGCGCAAAAGCATTAAAACGCTGTGCTACACCGGCGATAAGCGGCGCGAAGTGTACGCAGGCATGGTGCGGCAGATTCAGGCGGGGCACCAGGCTTATGTTGTGTGCGCCGTGATAGAGCAGGGCGAAATGCCGGGCGTGCGTGCGGCAACGGACGTGTATAACGAACTTGCCAAAACTTTTTTAAAGGGCATACCCTGCGCATTGCTGCACGGCAAAATGAAACCTGCCGAAAAAGAAGCGGTGATGGAAGATTTTGCCGCCGGTAAAATAAAGGCGCTTATCAGTACCACGGTTATAGAAGTTGGCGTTAACGTGCCAAACGCCACGCTGATGATTATTGAAAACGCCGACCGTTTCGGCCTTGCCCAGCTGCACCAGCTGCGCGGGCGTGTAGGGCGCGGCGAGGCGCAGTCATTCTGCGTGCTGCTTACTGATTCTGACAGCCCGGAAACACTGGCGCGGCTTAACGTGCTGCATACATCAAACGACGGTTTTTACCTTGCCGAGCAGGATTTAAAACTGCGCGGTGCGGGCCAGCTTTTTGGCCTGCGGCAGCATGGCTTGCCTGATTTATATATTGCTGATATACTTCAAGATACAGATGTTTTGATAGAAGCGCGAGCCCTTGCAAAAAAAACGCTGGCAGACGCAGTACAGACGGCGGAAATTACCAAAGTTCTGGACGCGCAGTTTGACGAACGTTTTAAACGTATATTCAATTCGTAACGGAGGCCCAAATGCCGGAAGAAAAATGGTATCAAAACCCGGAAAAAGCATCACAGGCGGCTGCGGTAGTTATTTTAGCCCTGGCCGCTTTGTTAACGTGGCTGTTTGCCGGTGAAGAAGTAAAAAAAATGTTTGCCCTGGCCGTCAGCGGCGATGTGGAAGCGCTGGCAGCGTATTTCCGCTCTTTTGGGGCGTGGGCAATGCTTATAAGCTTCCTGCTTGATGTATTAATAAACGCGGGCAGCATTTTCCCGTCCATCTTTATTTCTACAGCCAACGGGCTTATTTTCGGTTTGCCGCTGGGCATTTTAATTTCGTGGCTGGCAGAAACAACCGGCGTTGTTATCAGCTTCTGGCTGATGCGTTATCTTTTCCGCGGCGCTGCCGAGAAAATGATTGCCAAAAGCCCGATGCTGATGAAAATTGACGATTTGAGCGGGCGTAAAGGGCTGCAATGGATGGCGGCGGCAAGAATGCTGCCGTATTTTCCGTCCGGAATTTTAACGGCGATTGGCGCGGTAAGCAAAATTTCAACGCGCGATTACATTATTGCCAACCTTATCGGCAAGTTCCCTTCAACGGCGCTGGAGGTTGTTATAGGGCACGATATTGTTAATTTTCAGCAGCATAGCGAACGCCTTGCCGTGCTGGTAACGGTGGCAATACTTATTTTTGCCGCTTACAAATATTACTACAAAAAATAATTGTTTTCTTTTAGCACTCTGTTGTGTTTTCTTTGGCTGTAAGGTATAATTAAACTGGCAGTTATTTTAAAGAAGATTCAAAAGGAGGCAGCTATGAGCAAACACCAATTTACGGATATCCGCGTTGCCATCGAGCCGGATAATCCTTCCATCCAGCGTCTGGAGTTTAAGTGCATTAAATGCGGAAACTGCAAAACCGTCTGCACCGATTATATCGGCGTATGCGGAACTTATGACCTTAAGGCAACGGGTGATAAGCCTATCTGCATTAACTGCGGGCAGTGCGCCAATGTTTGCCCGGCAGACAGCATTACCGAAAAAATAGAAGCGTATCAGGTAATGGCAGAAATCCGCGATGCGGAAAAAATTGTTATTTTCAGCACTTCGCCTTCGGTGCGCATTGCGCTGGGCGAGGAGTTTGGCATGCCC
>CASEGD010000128.1 GCA_949287345.1 uncultured Phascolarctobacterium sp.
GCACCGTTTTGTAAGGAGGGGTACGATGAGCGAAGCACAAATTAAACACATTACCACCCCGCTTACGGCGGATACAGTTAAAAACCTGCGCGCAGGCGACGTGGTGCGCATTACCGGGCCTGTTTACACTGCGCGCGACGCTGCGCACAAGCGCATGACGGAGGCGTTGGCAGCAGGCAAACCCCTGCCGTTTGATATTACCGGGCAGGTTGTGTATTATGTCGGCCCTTCGCCGACCAAACCGGGCGAAGTTGTCGGCAGCGCCGGGCCTACCACCAGCGGGCGCATGGATAAATACACGCCGACGCTGATTGAAAAAGGCATGCGCGGCATGATTGGCAAAGGCTCGCGCAGCAAAGAGGTTATTGACGCCTGCGTTAAATACGGCGCGGTGTACTTTGTGGCTGTCGGCGGCGCGGCGGCAGTAATTTCGCAGTCCATTAAGGGCGAAGAAATGATTGCCTACGAAGACTTGGGGCCGGAAGCCATCCGCCGCTACGAAGTGGAGGACTTCCCGGCCATCGTCTGCATCGACGCCGAAGGCAATGACTTTTACAAAGCCGGCATTGCCAAATACCGCAAGGAATAAAACCAAACACATAATTCTTAATAAAAGTGTGATTTTTATCACACTTTTATTGCTTTTTATGTGACAAACTCTTGAAAGTGATTTTAAATGGCGCTATAATTTAATAAAAGTGTGATTTTCATCACATTTTTATTAATAATAATGTGAGGACTGTGCTATGGAACGGTTAATAATCAAAAAATTGCTGGCATGGAAAAACTCCAAATACCGCAAACCGCTAATTTTAAAAGGCGTGCGTCAGGTTGGCAAAACATGGCTTTTAAAAGAATTCGGCAAACGCTATTACGAAAATACCGCTTATTTTAACTTTGACGAGAACGAAGAATACAAACAATTTTTTGAAACCACCAAAGATGTGGAACGCATACTGCAAAATTTAACGCTTGCCAGCGGGCAGAAGATTACGCCAGAAAATACGCTGATAATTTTTGACGAGGTGCAGGAAAGCCCCAAGGTTATCAATGCCATGAAATATTTTTGCGAAAACGCGCCGCAGTACCATGTTGCCTGCGCCGGGTCGCTGCTTGGCATTGCGCTTGCCAAACCTGCCTCCTTTCCGGTAGGCAAGGTTGACTTTTTAGAAGTTAACCCCATGAGTTTTACGGAATTTTTGCTGGCCAACGGCGATGCCAACCTTGTGGAATATTTGCAGTCGGTTGACGTTTTAGAGCCGCTGCCGGATGCGTTTTTTAACCCGCTGTATGAAAAACTGAAAATGTATTATGTTACCGGCGGCATGCCGGAAGCAGTGGAGATGTGGACAAAGGAACGCAGCGTTGATTTAATGCAGGCGGCGTTGAGCAATATCCTTGCCGCTTACGAGCGTGATTTTGCCAAACATCCGGATGTAAAGGAATTTCCCAAAATTTCCATGCTGTGGAAGTCCATTCCTTCGCAGCTGGCGCGCGAAAACAAAAAATTTATCTATAAAGTGGTTAAGGAAGGCGCGCGTGCGCGTGAATATGAAGACGCCCTGCAATGGCTGGTGGATGCCGGTTTAGTAAAAAAAATATACCGCAGCACCTCGCCGGGGCTGCCGATAGCTGCTTATGACGATGTTTCCGCCTTTAAAATTTATCTGGCCGATGTAGGCCTGCTGCGCCGTCTGGCACTGCTTGCACCTACTGCTTTTGGTGAGGGCAACCGCCTGTTTACGGAGTTTAAAGGTGCGCTTTCCGAAAATTATGTACTGGAAGCAATCTCCCCGCAGTTTGAAGCAGTGCCGCGCTACTGGTCGCAAAGCAACCCGCCGTACGAAGTTGACTTTATCATTCAGCGCGAAAACGATATTATTCCGGTGGAGGTTAAGGCAGAAGCCAACACCGAAGCCAGAAGCCTGAAAAAATATAAAGAAAAATTCGGCGATAAGGTTAAACTGCGCGTACGCTTTTCGCTGGATAATTTAAAACTTAACGGCGATTTGCTGAACATACCTTTATTTTTGGCAGATGAAACAGACCGCTTAATCGGGCTGGCGTTGAATAACTTGCAAAAGCAGGCCAATTGTTAAAAACTTAACATTTTATGGTTTGCTGCGCTTTAGTTTATAAATTTGTAAATTTTTATTGACAAGCGCTTGCTATTGCTGTATTATAATTTCATCTTAATAAACACACTCTTATCGAGAGCGGTTGAGGGACAGGCCCAATGAAACCCGGCAACCAGGCTGTGCCATGGTGCTAAATCCTGCAAGAAAATTCTTGATAGATGAGAGGAAAGTAAAACTTACGCTCTTTCCTCGCGAAAGAGCTTTTTTAATACTTTCGTTATTGTGCAGTGTGTAAAAAATTTAAAGGAGAGATGTACCAATGAAAAAAATCCTGCTTGTGCTGTGCGCAGTGCTGACCCTGGCTCTTTTAATTGCCGGTTGCGGCGGCAGCGAAACCAAATCCGAAGACGGCAAAGCCGTATTGAAAGTCGGCGCAACGCCGGTACCCCATGCCGAACTGCTGAACTTTGTTAAACCGCAGCTTGCCAAAGAAGGCGTTGACCTGCAAATTATTGAGTTCAGCGACTATGTAAAACCGAACCTGTCCCTTAACGATAAGGAAATTGACGCTAACTTCTTCCAGCACATTCCTTACCTTGAAGAATTTGCCAAAGAACGCAACATGCCGCTGGTTACTTTAACCAAAGTACACATCGAGCCGATGGGCGTTTACTCCGCTAAATTCAAATCCCTTGACGAAATGCCCGCAGGCGCTAAAATCGCCATCCCGAACGACCCGACCAACGGCGGCCGTGCCCTGATGCTGCTGCAAAGCGCAGGCCTGTTAAAACTTAAAGACGGCGTAACCATTACCGCCACCCCCGGCGATATCGTTGAGAACCCGAAAAATATCGAAATCGTTGAAATCGAAGCAGCTCTGCTGCCGCGTTCCATGAACGACGTTGATTATTCCGTAATCAACTCCAACTTCGCAATGGAAGCTAACCTCAACCCGGTTAAAGATTCCCTCTTTACCGAACCGAAGGAATCTCCGTATGCTAACGTAATTGCCATCCGCAAAGGCGATGAAAACCGCCCCGAACTGCAAAAACTGGCTAAAGCCCTTACCAGCCCCGAAGTTAAAAAATTCATCGAAGAAACCTACAAAGGCGCTGTTGTACCGGCATTTTAATAACGGCCTTAAAAACGCATAACGTAAAAAATCCCACGGATTTGTTCCGTGGGATTTTTGTTTTTGTACGGTTATTTATCAAGCAGCAGCGCCAGAAGCCTTGCCGTCTGCGTAATAAAATCCTTGTCGCTGTCCGTCCAGTTGTGCGGCGTGCCAAGGCTTACAAAGGTTAAAACATAACTGTCGCTGCCGCCGGTGCGGATGGTTTTGCTTAAATAAGCCTTAACGTCAAGCGCGTCCAGCTTGTCCTTGTAAACCTTCGGCAAAAGCACGGTGTTGCTGCACTGGTTCAGCCCCTGGCTGTTAAAGCGGTTTACAATATCCTCCGGCGTGCATTTCAAAAGGCTGGTAAACTCGTCGCTGCCGTTAAAATATTTGGCAACCACGGGCATAAATTCGCCGCTGCGGCGGATATCCTTAATAAACGCGCCGCTTATCTGCGCCATGCTGCAGCACAGCTTCATCAGTTTTTCCATCGCCGTCTGCTTGTCGTTCTGCTCGATAATATCCAGCGCGGCTTTAAAATACAAATCCATCGGTATCTGCGCGCTGGCGATATCGTCGTAATTGACGAGCGTGCCGTAGTTAAAGCTCTCCTGCTCCTGCATCAGCGGGGCAATGGTGCAGATAAAGTAATCATCGTCGCCGTCCGTCGGCGTAAACTGCCCGCGCTCCAGCACCCACACTGCGGTGCCGTCCTTGCGCAGCAGGCGGTAGTTAATGGTGTAAGGCTCGCTGCCGCAGTGCGTTGCCATAACTTTTTTCAGGCTTCGGCAAATCGGCGGCGTAAACCATGTTTTTCATTTCGCCGTGGGTGGCCGTCAGCATTTCCGTCATGCTGTTGTAACCGGCAAGTTTATAAAGCGCCTTGTTAATATACATGGCGGGGTAATCCTTATCAACCAGGCAGCATTTTAAGCCGTTGGGTGTGTTTGCCGCGGTAAAGGCAGGCAGGTTGCTGCCGTCAAGCTGCTGTTCCAGTTTAAAAAACGCCTTGCTGCCTTCTTCCTGCGGGTAAAGTTCGCCAACCTGCAATTTATGCCACGGGGCGGATGAATGAAGCTGCACAACTTTGGGCTCGCCGTCTTCTGCGCGGAAGGCAAAGGTAAAACGCGCGTTTTCCTTAAAATAAGTGCCCGTCTGCGGCGCAGGCGTAATGGTTGCGGTTACAAGCACCATGCAAAAGTTGCCGCCGTCAAACAAAACATGGCAGGTGGTATCATCCATCGCGTGGCGCAGTATCTCGCCGGTGCGGCGGGTAAAGGTATTAAAAACGTCCGGGTAATTAAGGTAAAGCTCGTTTTCACCCCAGCCAATCCAGCTGCTGCAATCCTTGGACCAGCTGCTGCAATCCTTGGAAAAATAACTCAGCGCTTTTTCCATATTGCTTTCAACAAAATAGGCTTTTAAAACAGCTATGGCGTTTTGTTGTGCTTTTTTACAAAATTCGCTCTGTTTCATAAGTCATCTCCGTTCCGGCTGCCGCCTGTATAGGTAAGGCAATAGCCCTTGCCGTGGATATTTTTCAAATCAAGTTCTTCTATGTCTGCCAGTTTAAGTTTGCGCCGCAGCTTGCTGATGTGTACGCCCAGCACGCGGCTTGTGTATTGCAGTTCGTCCGTTTCATACATCAGCCGGTACAATTCTTCAAGGCTTACCTGCTGGTTAAGTTTGTTAATAAACAGCATCAGCAGTTTAAACTCCGTCGATGTCAGCGGCACAAAATCGTCGCACAGTATTACCTGATTGTTCTGCGGGTAAATTTTAAGCGGCCCCAGCGTGATAAACTGCACGCTTTCCTGACCGGTGTTCAAATTAAGCAGCCTCAAAAAATTGCGCAGGCGGTAATAAAATTCGCGGCTGCCGCAGGGCAAACGCAAAACGCTGTCCGCTCCGTTTTTAAAAGCCTGTATGGCAGGTTCTTCGTCCACCCCCCCCGCCACATATTGCCATTACGGCAAGACCGGGTGCGAGCTGGCGCGCAAATTTTAAAAAGCGCTGTTCCGTGTCGGAGCAATCCACCACAAATAAAGATGTGCGCTGCTGCACAAAATATGCCAGCGCTTCCTCCGTGCTGCCGGTAATTTTAAAACGGTAGCCGTACAAAGTGCTGTAATAAAATAAATCGCTAAATATTTTGCTGTCATTGGTAAGGGCAATGACGTTGTTCATGTTTTAACTCCCTGTTTATAATCAAAATCCAAAACAATGCAAATAAATCATTTCATATATAGTTTAATACATTTTGTGTAATTTTGTAAACAATTGTTACGCCATAAAAGTGCAAATAAAACATTTGCACTTTGTCAAAAGCAAATATGCTAAAATTAATATGAATAATAATGGATTGCTACGCAAAAAATTAAATTGCTAAATCAGTAAAACTGATAGAAAAGAGGTACGGCTATGGCTACCAGAAAAGTTGCAAAAATAATTACCGGCCTGCTGCTGGCAGGCGTTATCACCGCACCGGCGGCTTATGCTGCACCGCCTTATGGCGAAAACAACCCGCCGCCGCAGTACGGCACCAACGACCCGGGCGTACAGCTTAACCGCACGCGCGAATACATGGAACGCCAGCGCGTTGCCCGCCAGATTGCCGAGGACCGCGCCAAACAGCGCGCCGAGGTTGAAGGCGAAGCGGCACAGGACCAGCAGGCAGCCGAAAGCGCCGTTAAATTTGTGCTTAACGATATTAAAATCGAACAAAGCAAGGTGCTGACGGCGGAAGAAATAAGGGCCATAACCTCTCAATATATCGGGCAGGAAATTACGCTGCAAAACCTGTACGACATCGTTAATAAAATTAACGATTTGTACCAGCAGAAAGGCTACTTAACCTGCCGTGCTTACCTGCCGCCGCAAACCATTAAAGGCGGCGTGGTGGAACTTAAAATTATCGAAGGCAAAACTGGCAACGTCCATATCGCAGGCAACGACAGCACGCGCGAGGACTACATCGCCGGGCGCATCGGCTTAAACCGCGGCGAAATTAACAACGTCAACGATTTGAACGACGACCTGCTGCGTTTTAACGCCACAAACGACGTGCAGCTGCGCATTACCATGCACGCGGGCGAAGAACCCGGCACGACGGATTATGTTATATCGGCTTATGAGCCGCAAAAAAATTATGTAAACGTATATGTAGATAACGCCGGCAGCGAATCAAGCGGCGAATGGCGCGAAGG
>CASEGD010000129.1 GCA_949287345.1 uncultured Phascolarctobacterium sp.
CTTTAAGGAAACTCGCCCGCACATTCGCTTTTACTTGGTTCTTGTTCAGTTTTCAAGGTGCTGCCGTTTTCCGGCGACTTGTATATATTAGCACTTTTAAGTGACGGTGTCAACACCTTTTTCTAAAAAATGTTCAGTTTTTTACATCTTTCAGGTAGTGAAAGCCATAATAATGTGTCATATTAAGCATTTCGGTGTAAACTATCATTTCTGCAAATTCTTCCAACAGCTGGTTCTGCGCATGCGACAGCGCCGTAAACCAGACATGTTCACCGCCGTATTGCAGCACAAGGGCGGCAATGCCAACGGCTGCCGAAATCACCGGGAAAGGTACTTCAAAGATAAATTTCCTCCACGGCATGTATTTATAAAGGCCGTACAACAAAATTACAATCGCCAGGCCAATCGCGGCGTTGATGAAATCATGATGCGGTATGCTGCTCATACTAACAAACTTCGGCCCAAGTTCGTCTATCCCTGTCGGGAAAAAGACCCTGCCCCAGCTCAGTTCACGCATGAACATGATAAAATACAGCCAGCCCAGCGTATAGCCAAGCCCTTTAACGGAATAGTACGCGCAGTTAAAACAGAACATTGCGCCGAACAAAAGCAGCACTGCCTGCGTGTTTTCGATAAGCCCGTTTTCCCAGCCGCATTCCGGCGGCAAAATCTGCGCCAGCGGGTAACATGCCGCCAGCAATGCAATGCTTAAAATATCCTGCGGAGCCAGTAAAAATTTAAATTTCATTTTATCAGCCATCTTTCATAATAATTTAAGTTATATGTGCTTTAATAAAAATTTACATTTATTATACAATGACTTTACAGTCAATTTCAAGCAAAATAAAAGCCTGTGCCGCTTGTACCGCAAATTTTACAATACAAACACACAGGCTTGTTTAAATCAGGTTAGTCCTTCCAAACTTCAACGCCGTCTTTATTTTCCAGCACGGATGCTTTAAAAACAGGGTCTTTGATACCGGCTTTTTTCTGCGCCAGATAGTCTTTCAGCGCCAGATAAGCGTTAGGAGCCAGCCTGCTGATAGCGACAAGGTTGGTAATTGCCATCAGCGCCATAAACAGGTCGGCGAGGTTCCATACCAGGCTTACTTTGGCGATAGAGCCGAACATAACCATCAGCACTACAAACACGCGGAAAATATTCAGCGCAGTTTTGTTTTCGCCCAAGAAGGCGATGTTAATTTCACCGTAGTAATAGTTGCCGATGATGGAGCTGAACGCAAAGAGGAAAATCATAACGGCAAGGAAGATGGAAGCCCAGCTGCCGATGTGTTCCACCAGCGCGTACTGTACAAGCTCGATACCGCTTAAGCCAACGCCCATGTAATCCTTGGACAGCATTACGATAAACGCCGATGCGGTGCAGACCAGCAGCGTATCAACAAATACGCCCAGTGCCTGAATCAAACCCTGCGTTACAGGGTGGTCGGTAGTAGCAGTTGCAGCCGCATTAGGCACGGAGCCCATACCTGCTTCGTTGGAGAACAGGCCGCGCTTGATACCGGTCATCATGGCAAGGCCCATGCCACCGCCAAAAGCAGCGTTCAGGCTGAAGGCCGAAGTAACTATATCATAAAGAACCTGCGGCATTAAAGCAATGTTCTTAACAACTACAAACAAAGCAATCAAAAGGTAAATACCGGCCATTACCGGCACCATCCATTCTGATACCTTGGCGATACGGTTAATGCCGCCGAAAATTACCATCGCCGTCATAACGGAAACAATAATGCCGACAGTAGTTCTGTCAAAACCGAACGCGCCCTGCAGGGACAGCGTAATGGTGTTGGCCTGTACGGAATTGAAGATAAGCCCGTAAGTGCTGCAAATAAGCACTACAAACAGCACCGCCATAAAATTATTGTGCAGCGCGTTTTTAATGTAGTAAGCCGGGCCGCCGCGGTAACCGCCTTCGGCACGAGGCACTTTATAAATCTGCGCCAGCGTGCTTTCCACAAAACCGGTAGCACTGCCAATCAATGCCATAACCCACATCCAGAAAATTGCGCCCGGGCCGCCGACGATAATGGCAATGGCGATACCGGCGATATTGCCTACACCTACACGCGATGCGGTACTGATGCAGAACGCCTGGAACGGGGAAATATGGTTCTTCTCCATCGACGCACCGGCATTGCTGCACAGCAGGCGCACCATTTCCTTAAAGCAGCGCAGCTGTACAAAACCAGTTTTTAACGTAAACCAGATACCAAGGCCTACCAGAAGAATAATCAGCACATAGGCATATAAAACATCGTTAACCGAAAGAACTAAATTATCAAGAAAATCCATTTCCGCACCTCTTTAGTAATGTTTACAGCATATCGCGGCTGGCGATGATATTTACGCCCAGCCCCAGAATATCTTCAACAATCACGTCGCCTGTTTTTACCGGCGCTTTAACGGTTACGCCGCGCAGGTAAGCAGCGCAGTCCAGCACTTTTTCCTTCGGCAGCACGGTTTCGGATACTACCGGCAAAAGCGGCAGCATGCCGCCTTCAACACGCACGGTCGTCGTCAGCATCCTTTTCGGCGCCGTTACTTCGTCGTGCGCATATTTAGCGCCGCGCGGGCAGGTGTTGCCCTTAACGTCAACAACCTTTCCGTCTTCTATGGTAACAGTCATTTCGCAGCCCATCGGGCACATAATGCAGTTCATTACACGAGTTTCAGACATCAGCCTTACGCCTCCTTATCCAAAAATACCGTCAGGCTGCTGCCGATAAGCTCAGTTTTGGCAGCAGGGATATCCACCGCAATCATCTCGCTCGGTTTGGCAACCGGCAGCATTCTTTGCAGGATTACGTTATCTCCGCTTTTTACCACCAGTTTCACCTTGCGCTCGGGGTTAGCCACACGCATAAACAGGCGCACCTGTTCGCCAGCTTCCGGCAGGTTCAGGCACTGAGGCACGCAGGTACGCACGCCTTTTTCGGCAGTTACGGTAACAAATTTGGTGTTTCCGTCCAGCTTGCCCTGTGCTTCCAGCGCGGCAAATTTACCGGCAATTTCCGCTTCCTCGGATACAAAGTCAACAAGGTCATGCACATGCACAACATTGCCTGCGGCATAAAAACCGGGCAGGCTGGTCTGACGGTGCTGGTCCACAACCGGGCCGTTGGTCAGCGGGTGCATTTTTAAATCCAGCCCGCGGCTGAGTTCGTTTTCCGGAATCAGGCCGACGGAAAGCAATACGGTATCGCAGTCAATGTCAAATTCCGTACCCGGAATCGGGCGCATTTTTTCATCAACCTTGGCAACGGTAATGCCGTTAACGCGGTCTTTGCCGTGGATTTTTACAATTGTATGGGAAAGATACAAAGGAATATTATAATCGTTCAGGCATTGTACAATGTTGCGGGTCAGACCGTTGGAGAACGGGCAGATTTCCAGCACTGCCTGCACCTTGCAGCCTTCAAGGCTCATGCGGCGCGCCATGATAAGGCCGATATCGCCGCTGCCAAGAATAACGATTTTGTGCCCGGGGATAAAGCCTTCCATGTTAACCATGCGCTGTGCCGCACCGGCGGTAAATACACCTGCGGGGCGTTCGCCCGGGATACGGATAGCACCGCGGGTACGTTCGCGGCAGCCCATTGTTAAAATAACGGTTTTGCCCTTAACTTTAATCAAACCATGGTCGGGACTTACGGCAACGACGGTTTTGTCTTTTTCAACGCTTAAAACCATCGTGTCAGTCAGGCACTCAATTTCCGGTTTATCTTTTACAAGTTCAATGCAGCGATGGGCATAGCCCGGCCCGGTCAGCTCCTCTTTAAAATGGTGCAGGCCAAAGCCGTTATGGATGCACTGCTGCAAAATGCCGCCCAGCTCGCGGTCGCGCTCAATAACCAAAACGCTTTTCGCGCCGTTCTGCCATGCGCTGTAAGCAGCCGAAAGCCCGGCAGGACCGCCGCCGACAATTACTATATCATAAAGGTCTTTAAGC
>CASEGD010000130.1 GCA_949287345.1 uncultured Phascolarctobacterium sp.
GCTGGCAGAAAGGATGATTTTTGTACCCGGCGTTTCGTTAATCATGCGCGATTCCTGCGCCGTCGCCGTAAAATGCAGCTGCTTCATCGAAAGCAGGTGTTTGCCCTGCATTTCGTAAATCTTGCGTGCCTCGTCGTCAAACTCCTGCGGGTTGCCCAGTACAATCTGCGTCGCTTTGTTCGCCATCGGGCTGTCGATGTAAATCGGTATGTCGCTGGAGATTTTACCCTCGTGCGCCAATTTCTGGAAGTAATACAAAAGTACCTGCGTGCGCCCAACGGCAAAAGCCGGGATAATGACGTTGCCGCCGCGTTCTGCCGTAGAATTGATAATCTCCGCCAGCTCGGCTTCCTTGTCATACGCTTTATGTACGCGGTTGCCGTAGGTCGATTCGGTAATGATAAAATCCGCACCGGCAAGCTGTTCCGGGTCTTCGATAATCGGCGCGCCCGGCTGACCAACGTCGCCGGTAAAAATCAGCTTGGTGCGTTTGCCGTCTTCTTCGGCAAAAATTTCCGCCATGGCGGAACCGATAATATGCCCCGCAACTTTAAACTTAACTTTAATGCCGGGGATAACGTCAAACTCCGTATCAAAATCGTGCACTACAAAATTTTTAAGCGCGGCGTAAGCTTCGTCAACCGTGTACAGTGGCTTGATGAATTTACGCCCGGCGCGCAGCCCCTTGCGGTTGGCAAACTCCGCGTCCGATTCGTGGATATGCGCGCTGTCCGGCAGCAGGATGCCGCACAGTTCCAGCGTAGTTTTGGTGCAGTAAACCGGGCCTTTGTACCCCTGCGCCACCAGCTTCGGTATCAGCCCGCTGTGGTCGATATGCGCGTGCGTTAAAACAACGGCGTCAATTTCACCGGGGTTAAAAACAAAATCACGCTCGTTAAAAGCGTTAATCAGCTTGCTGCCCTGAAACATGCCGCAGTCCACCAGCATTTTTTTGCCGAATATACTTATATATTCTGCAAAAAATAAATTTTCCCTGCTTTAACAGCGGCGTAAAAAATAAACCGGCCGCGGTGTGCAGCCGGTTGTTGTTTTAAATTTTAGCCCCTTACCTGCCCGTTGCCGGTGATAAGGTATTTGTACGAAGTCAGTTCCGGCAAAGCCATAGGCCCGCGGGCATGCAGCTTCTGCGTGCTGATGCCGATTTCCGCGCCCATGCCGAACTCAAAGCCGTCAGTAAAGCGCGTGCTGGCGTTAACATATACCGCCGCCGCGTCCACGCTGTCCTGGAACTTGCGCGCCATGTTATAATCTTCCGTTACAATACATTCGGAATGTTTGGTGCTGTACTTGGCAATATGCGCCAGCGCTTCGTCGATGTCCGCCACAATTTTAACGCTTAAACGCAAATCGCCGTATTCCGTTGCCCAGTCTTCTTCCGTTGCGGGCTGTACGCGTTCGTCAAACTCCTGCACAGCCGGGCAGCCAAAAATCTGCACGCCTGCTTTAAAATATTCGTCCAGCATCAGCGGCAAAAACTTACCGGCAACATCTTTATGCACCAACAGCGTTTCCATCGCGTTGCAAACGCTGGGGCGCTGCACTTTGGCGTTAAAAGCAATTTTGCGCGCCATATCGCAGTCCGCCGAAGCATCCACGTAAGTGTGGCACACGCCGCTGCCCGTTTCAATTACGGGCACGGTCGCGTTCTGCACCACTGCTTTAATCAGCCCTGCGCCGCCGCGGGGGATTACCACGTCCACAAACTCGTTCATTTTAATCAGTGCCGTTACCGCCGCACGGTCGGTCGTATCAATAAGCTGTATTGCGCCCTGCGGGATTCCTGCCGCTTCCGCAGCTTCCGTCAGTACTCCTGCCACGGCAAGGTTGCTCTGCATGGCTTCGCTGCCGCCTTTTAAAACAACGGCGTTGCCGGATTTAAGGCACAGCCCGATTGCATCCGCCGTTACATTGGGGCGTGCTTCGTAAATAATGCCGATAACGCCCAGCGGCACGCGTACTTTGGTAATTTTTAAGCCGTTGGCAAGCGTTTGCCCGCCGATGACGTTACCCACGGGGTCGGGCAGCGCCGCTACCTGCTGCAAACCTTCCGCCATACCGGCAATGCGTTCCGGCGTCAGGCGCAGCCTGTCCTGCATGGATTCGCGCATGCCGTTTTCCTTGGCCGCCTGCATATCCCTGTCGTTGGCTTCAATAATAAAATCGGTTTTAGCTAAAAGCGCGTCCGCCATAGCGAGCAACGCCTTATTTTTTACAGCCGCCGATACTACCGCCAGCTTGCCCGCTGCGTTGTGGGCAGCTTCGGCTTTGGCCCTTACCAGTTCAAAAGTAGTCATCTTAACAGCCCCCTTAATTTAAAATTACCAAATCGTCGCGGTGGATAACCTCGTCAAAATTTTTATGCCCGAGGATTTTTTCTATTTCGCTGGTTTTGCAGCCTTTAATCTGCGCCAAATCGTCCGAAGAATAATGGCACAGCCCGCGCGCCAGCTCAAAACCGTCCTGCGTTACAACGCTGATGGTGTTGCCCGCCTCAAAGCTGCCTTCCACAGCGGTAATGCCCGCCGGTAAAATACTGCACCCGCCGGCTTTTTTTATCGCTTTTACGCAGCCGTCATCGACAACGATTTTGCCCATAATGCGCGCGCCGAAAGCCAGCCAGCGTTTGCGGAACTGCAAACGGTTTTCCTTCGATGCAAACAACGTGCCGATTTCCTCGCCGTTTAAAATACGCGCGATAACATCTTTTTCTCTGCCGCTGGCAATAACCATGTTAATGCCGGAGCTTGTGGCATTTTTTGCCGCCTGCAGCTTCGTAAACATGCCGCCTGTGCCAACGGAGCTGCCTGCACCGCCGGCTAACGCTTCTACCTCAGGCGTAATTTCTTCAATCTGGCTGATGAGTTTTGCTTCCGGATGCGTCTGCGGGTTGGCTGTATAAAGTCCTTCCACATCCGATAATATTATAACCAGATCGGCGTCGGTAATTCCGGCAACCAGCGCCGACATATTATCGTTATCGCCTATTTTCAGTTCATCCAGCGCAACTACGTCATTTTCGTTAACAATGGGAATAACACCGTTTTTCAAAAGTTCCATAAAAGTGTTGCGCGCGTTGGTATAACGGTGGCGGTCAATGGCCTCCATACGCGTTAAAAGTACCTGCGCCACAATCTGCCCGTATTCGGCAAAGAACTTTTCGTAAGTGTGCATTAAAATGCCCTGCCCTATTGCGGCAGCAGCCTGCTTTCCGGGTATGGTACGCGGCTTTTCTGGCAGCCCCAGCCTGTCCACCCCAACAGCAACCGCACCGGACGTTACCAGAATCATCTCGCGCCCCTGATTCTGCAAATCAGCCATCTCGCGCGCCAGCCTGTCAATACGCCCAAAATCGCGTTTGCCGTTTTGATGGGTAATTGTGCTTGAACCTACCTTAACAACAACCCTTTTGGCTTTTTTTAAATCACTCCGCTGTAAAACCATACCCCTCACCCCATTTAATATTCTTTAAATTCAAATACCATGTCGCGTATACGCACAGTCTGTCCTTCGGTAATGCCTGCTTCCTTCAGTGCATCATCAATTTTCAGGCTTTTCCAGATAAGCTGGAAGCGGTACAACGCTTCATCATTGTCAAAATTCGTCATGGCAACAAGGCGCTCAATATTTTTGCCGCGCACTTCAAAATCAGTATCGTTGCCGGGCACTACTTCAAAGCTGTCCGGGTCAATTTCCGGCACCAGGTTGCTTTCATCCTCCTCGTCTTCCGGCACAAAGTTCTGTAACATCTCGTAAGCCTTGTACATCAAAGCCTGCAAACCTTCCCCGCTTGCGGCGGATACCGGCATAATTTCAAAGCCCTTGCCTTCCACGTACTCTTTTACGCGCTCAAAATTTTCCCTGCCTTCGGGCAAGTCCATTTTGTTGGCAACAACCAGCTGTTTGCGGCGTGCCAGTTTATCGCTGTATTCTTTCAGTTCAAAATTGATTTTTTCAAAATCATCAATCGGGTCGCGGCCGTCCGTGCCGGATACATCAAGCACGTGCAGCAAAACCTTGGTACGCTCCACATGGCGCAAAAAGTCATGCCCAAGGCCCACGCCCTGATGCGCGCCTTCAATCAGGCCCGGAATATCCGCCAGCACAAAGCTGCGTTCCGCGTCGATGCGCACCACACCCAAAACAGGGGTCAGCGTGGTAAAATGGTAAGCCGCAATCTCCGGCCTTGCGGCCGATACCTGCGCAATAATGCTGCTTTTGCCTACGCTGGGGTAACCAACAAGGCCCACGTCCGCCAAAAGTTTCAGCTCCAGCTTAACCCAGCGGTTCTCGCCCGGCTCTCCCTTTTCGGCAAACGTCGGCGCACGATTGGTTGCAGTGGCATAGCAGGCATTGCCCTTACCGCCGCGTCCGCCCTTGGCTACAACGTATTCCTGCCCGTCCTCAACAAGGTCAGCCAGGCGCACGCCCGTAGCATCGTCGCGCACCAGCGTGCCCATCGGCACTTTAACAATAACGTCATCGGCCCTGTGCCCTGTGCAGTTGCTGTTGCCGCCCTGCCCGCCGCGTTTAGCCACAAATTTACGTTTATAACGGAAATCAATCAGCGTGTTCAAATTTTTATCCGCACGCAGAATAACGCTGCCGCCGCGTCCGCCGTTGCCGCCGTTCGGGCCGCCCTTTTCTACAAATTTTTCCCTGCGGAAGCTGCTCATG
>CASEGD010000131.1 GCA_949287345.1 uncultured Phascolarctobacterium sp.
CGGTATTCCGTCCATCGTTTACGGCCTGTTCGGCATGCTGTTCTTTGTAACCTATTTAAAATGGAGCTATTCGCTGCTGGCAGGCTCCTGCACGGTGGCGATTATGATTCTGCCGCTGATTATGCGTACTACGGAAGAAGCATTAAAGGCTATTCCAGACAGCTACCGCGAAGGCAGCTATGGTTTGGGCGCAGGTAAGCTGCGCACGGTATTTGCCATCGTTCTGCCGTCGGCAATCCCCGGTATTTTAGCAGGTGTAATCCTCGGCATCGGCCGTATCGTCGGTGAAACGGCGGCTTTAATGTATACCTCCGGCACTGTTGCCGCGCTGCCGCACGATGTATTTTCGTCCGGCCGTACTTTGGCGGTACACATGTATGTACTTGCAAGCGAAGGCTTATTTATGAAACAGGCTTACGCGACGGCGGTAATTTTGGTTGTAATTGTTATTGCAATCAACGCTGTTTCTTCTTACATGGCACGTAAATTGATGAAAGGGAACTAATGATGGAAGATAAAATTACGATAGAAAACCTTGATTTGTATTACAGCGAATTTCACGCTTTGAAAGACATTAACATGCACATCAAAGAAAAGGAAATCACTGCCTTCATCGGCCCTTCCGGCTGCGGCAAATCAACGCTTCTGCGCTGCCTGAACCGCATGAACGATTTGGTTGAAGGCTGCCGCGTTACCGGCAAGGTGCTGTTAAACGGCGACGATATTTACCTTAATGACGATGTAAACCTGCTGCGCAAACGCGTCGGCATGGTGTTCCAAAAGCCTAACCCGTTCCCGATGAGCGTGTATGACAACATCGCTTTCGGACCGAGAACTCACGGCATCCACAATAAAAGCAAGCTGGACGACATCGTTGAAGATTCGCTGCGCAAAGCGGCAATCTGGGACGAAGTTAAGGACCGCCTTGATAAAAGCGCGCTGGGCTTTTCCGGCGGCCAGCAGCAGCGTCTTTGCATCGCGCGTGCGCTGGCGGTGCAGCCCGAAGTGCTGTTAATGGACGAACCGACTTCCGCGCTCGACCCGATTTCCACTTTAAAAATTGAAGACCTTGCGGTAGAATTAAAACAGAATTATACTATTGTTATAGTTACGCACAACATGCAGCAGGCTGTACGTATCTCGGACAAAACCGCATTCTTCCTTTTGGGCGAGGTTATCGAGTTTAACGATACCGAAACATTGTTCAGCAATCCTAAAGAAAAACAAACCGAAGATTACATTACAGGGAGGTTCGGCTGATGGTACGAAGCAGATTTATGGCCCAGATGGAGCAGCTCAACACCGAGCTTATCGTTATGGGCACCTTGTGCGAAAACGCTCTGGAAAAAGTTGCCAATGCGCTTGATAACCCGACGGACGAAGTATCGAGGGATATTATAATTTTAAGCAAAAAGACAGAGGAAAAAGAAAGGGAACTGGAGAATATCTGCATTAACCTTTTGCTGAAACAGCAGCCGGTTGCTTCCGACCTGCGCCAGATTTCCTCAGCTTTAAAAATTGTAACCGACATGCGCCGTATCGGCGAGGTTGCCGGCAATATTGCCGAAATTTTAAGCCAGGATACCATAAGAATGGATTACGATACTTCCATCCTTAAACAGATGGCTGCCGTAACCAAAAAGATGGTGTCCAATACGCTGGATGCTTTTGTGAAAAATGACATCCGCACGGCGCAGCAGGTTGAACGCGACGACGACCAGGTTGACGAGTTGTTCGCCCAGGCAAAGCGCGAGCTTATCCAAATTATCCGCAATAGCCAGGACAGCGGCGAGCAGGCTATAGACTACCTGATGATTGCCAAATATTTTGAAAAAGTTGGCGATCATGCCGTAAACATTTCCCAATGGGTATTGTTTATGATAACCGGAACACTCGAGGAGGACAAGGTACATGATATTTTGCGTGGAGGACGATCCTAATATCCGCGAACTGGAAGTTTATACGTTAAAGTCTACGGGGTTCCCGGCCATCGGGCTGGAAACCAGCGAAGACCTTTTTAAGGCATTGGAAACCGTTATGCCCCAGCTGATTATCCTTGACATCATGCTGCCGGGCGACGACGGCATGGCAGTGCTTAAACGTCTGCGCCGTGACAAGCGCACTGCGGACATCCCTGTTATTATGGCTACGGCCAAAGGTTCGGAGTTCGACAAGGTAATGGGGCTTGACAGCGGTGCAGATGATTATATTGCCAAACCCTTCGGTATGATGGAAATGGTATCGCGCGTTAAAGCGGTGCTGCGCCGTTATATCAAAGAAGATAAATCCAACGAATTAACCACCGGCGCGATTAAAATGGATATTGCGCGCCACATGGTTTTTGTTGACGGCGAAGAAATTGTGCTGACCTACAAGGAATTTGAAGTGCTGCACAAAATGATTGAACGCCCGGGGCAGGTATTTACCCGTGAACAGCTCCTGACCGATATCTGGGGCTACGATTTTGCCGGTGAAACCCGTACCGTCGATGTCCACATCCGCACGCTGCGTCAAAAACTCGGCTCTGCCGGTACGGTGATTGAAACCGTGCGCGGCGTTGGCTACCGCATAGGTGCTGAACATGAAAAATAAAATTTTCCGTGCGCTGGTAGCACTTGCCGCAATGGCAGTGCTGCTGGCTTCTCTTTTAATTACATTTGTGGGGCTGGCAAGCGGCGGCGATGACTATTTAAATAAAATTGCTGCCGAAAACACCGGCGATGTGCGCGTTACGCTGATTGACAGCGATGGCACGGTTCTGTTTGATAATCAGGCCGAAGCCAGAACGCTGGAGAACCATGCCATGCGCCAGGAAGTAATGGAAGCCATTGCCAACGGTTCCGGCGAGGAAGAACGCTTCAGCGATACGCTTGACAAGACCACCTATTATTATGCCGTGCGGCTTGAAGACGGTAAAATCCTGCGTCTGGCGCGCACCATTGACAGCATTTACAAATCGGTAATGCAGATGACGCCGTTTATGCTGGGCATTGTTATTTTTGTAGCGGCGCTGGCAAGCGTTGTCGCCCGCAGGCTGACCAAAAACCTTGTGCGTCCGCTGGACGACGTAAACCTTGACGAACCGCTGGACAACGATACCTATGACGAATTGGCGCCGTTTTTGACGCGCATTGCGAAACAAAAGCGCCAGCTGAGCAAAAACCTTGCCAAACTGCGCAGCAAACAGGAAGAACTTACAATTATTACCAACAACATGAACGAAGGCATGGTTTTGCTGAACGGGCATCAGAACGTGCTTTTCATCAACGAAAGTGCCGCTAAAATTTTTGGCTTTGACGCTAAAGATGTTATCGGCAAAAATATTTTAACCGTTGACCGCGCGCAGGAGGTGCAGGACCTTTTGCAGAAAGTCGCCGCCGCAGGTTCGGGCGAAGGGCTTTACGAAAAGGATAAACGCTTTTATCAGCTTTCGGGCAGCAGCGTTAACGGCAGCGGAAGCGTAATTTTAATTTACGACGTTACCGAAAAAATGGCGGCCGAGCAGATGCGCCGCGAGTTTAGCGCCAACGTGTCGCACGAACTGAAAACGCCGCTGCAATCCATCCTTGGCTATGCGGAAATTATGAAAAATGGGCTTGTTAAGGATGAGGACAAGCAGCGTTTTCTGGAACGCATCCACGCCGAAGCGGAAAACATGATTGAGCTGATTCAGCAGATTATGGAGCTTTCGCGGCTGGATGAAAACAAATCGGTTGGCGATTTTGTTGACGTTGACCTTTACGCCATGGCGCAGAACATTGCCGCGCGCTTAAAATACAAGGCTGATAAACGCGGCATCACGCTTGATGTTGCGGGCGGTAGTGCCGTTGTCTGCGGCGTGCAGTCCGTTTTGAGCGAAGTGGTATACAACCTTGTCGATAACGCCATTAAGTACAACAAGGATAACGGCAGTGTCAGCGTAAAAGTTACGGACGGCGCGGACGAAGTAACCGTCAGCGTAAGTGATACCGGTATCGGCATCGGTGCGGCAGACCGTGAGCGTGTTTTTGAACGCTTTTACCGTGCGGATAAGAGCCACAACAAGGAAACCGGCGGCACCGGACTTGGGCTTTCCATTGTTAAACACGGCGTGCTTTACCACAAAGGCCGCGTTGATTTGGAGAGCGAGCTGGGCAAAGGTACAACCATAACCATTGTGCTGCCCAAAAAGAAACAATAACTCAATACCCTTACGATAAATTCTACTGTTTTTATTTGCGCCTGCATTTGCCGGGCGCTTTTCTTTTAGGTTGACAATTAAACCCATTGTTGTATATAATTTTGTGGTAGTTAAAATAATGGAGGTATTTCCCGTGAAAAGAATTTTAGTTATTTTAAGCGTGATGGTAATGCTGGTTGCCTGCTCCGCGCAGATTGCCGGTGCGGAGAAAGTTAAATGGCAGGCGCCCGATTTTAAATTTGGCGCAGTAACCGCCGTTGAAGTTGAAAGCATCAACATGCACCAGCCGACTTATGATAATTTTGTTACCGAAAACGGCGCTGAAAGCAAGGTTGAAATCGCTTTGATGGAAGCCTTTGCCAAAGAAAAAGTGCAGTTTACCGCTCCTATCGAAGGTGAAACCGTAAGCAGTACTACCGTTGACCCTTCCAAAGCATTAAAAATAATTGTTAACGTATATGCGCTGGGCAGCCAGTGGGAATGGCAGGAGCCTTACACCGAAACCCGCCACGTTACCCGCCAGACTTCCGTTGTTGACGACAAAGGCCATGTAACCAAAGTTTCTATCCCTGATACCGAAACCGTCAACCATCCGCGCAAAAAAATCTATGCCGCCCGCGCTGAAATTGAGTTTGTTGTTAAAACCCCCGACGGCAGCCGCGTTGTGTACACCATTAATGACAGCCGCGACAACTACGACACTACCGATACCAGCGGCATGCTGAAACGCATTACCCACGAATTTGCCGAAGCAATCACCGAAGATTAAAAAACATTTGCCAAAACGGCAAAATTTGGTTATACTATATTAGTAACTTAACAACAGACTGTTCGGAACCATCCAGTCTATAAACAAAACTACGGGCGATTGCCGCTTGGCGGCAGTTATATTGTTATGCAATCCGTCTGTAGCCAGGCGGATTTTTTATTTTACGGAGGCTATGATGAAAGCACTGGTACTTTTAAGCGGCGGCGTGGACAGCAGCACCTGCCTGGCGCTGGCTAAAGAAAAATATAAAGATGTTGTGGCACTGGCGCTGTACTACGGGCAGAAGCACAGCAAAGAGCTGGCGGCGGCAGAGCAGATAGCGGCGCATTACAACGTGCAGCTTTTAAAGCTGGATTTAACGCCGGTGTTTGCGTTCAGCAACTGCTCGCTCTTAAAGCAGTCAACGGAAGAAATACCGCAAAAATCCTACGCCGAACAGCTTGAAAGCAGGCACGGTGAAGCGGTAACAACTTATGTGCCGTTCCGCAACGGCGTATTTTTAAGCGTAGCGGCAAGCATCGCGCTGGCGCAAAATTGCAGTGTGGTTTATTACGGCGCGCACGCCGATGACGCTGCGGGCAGTGCTTACCCCGATTGCAGCGACGACTTTAACAACAAAACGAACGAAGGCATTTACATTGGCAGCGGGCGCAAAGTGCAGCTTGTTGCACCGTTTGTAAAAATGACGAAGATGGACATTGTGGCGCTGGGTTTACAGCTTGGCGTGCCGTATGAACTGACATGGAGCTGCTACTGCGGCGGCGAAAAACCGTGCGGCAAATGCGGAACCTGCATCGACAGAAAAGCGGCTTTTGCGGCTAACGGCGCAAGCGACCCGCTGGAATATGAGGAGTAAATGATGAAAAACTACACGCAGACACAAAAAGTAACTATCGCGGGCATTGCCATTGCCCTGTACATTGTAATAATGATGTGCACGCAGACCTTTGCCTTCGGGCAGTATCAGGTGCGCATTGCCACGGCCATGTACGGTTTAAGCGCCATCTTTCCGTTTTTAATTGTGCCGTTTGGCGTGGCCAATGTCATCAGCAATACGCTTATGGGCGGGCTTGGGCCTTTGGATATGATTGGCGGCGGCATTGTCGGCATTTTAACAACATCCGTTATCGTGCTTGCCAAACGTTTCGGTTGCGGCAACTGGTGCATTTTGCTGGCGATAACGCTCATCCCCGGGCTGGGTGTGCCGGTGTGGCTTTCCATCATTCTGGATTTGCCGTATTGGCTTTTGGCGTCCACCGTTGTGGTGGGGCAGTTTGTTTGCGGTCTTGCCGGTATGGCGCTGGTAACCGCGCTTGAAAAAACGTTCGCCGTCAGTGTTGCGGCAGAAAGGAAATAAACATGACATCAGGAAGAAGCAAAGAAGAATTACAAGGTGTCGGCCTTTTGGGGCATAAAACCGATTACCCGACCGATTACGCGCCGCAGGTT
>CASEGD010000132.1 GCA_949287345.1 uncultured Phascolarctobacterium sp.
AGCTGCTTACGAGCTGCGCGGCATGCAGCCGGAAGCGCGCGAGCTGATGCAGTCGCTGGAGTTCCGCAATATGTACGACCGTTTTGCTTCCGTTATGGGCGCAGGCGAAGGCGATTTCAGCCTGTTCGGCGAGGAGATTGAAGAAACGCCCAACACTTTGCCGGAAGAAGTTATCGCGTCTGACGACGATGCGGAAGCTTTGTTTAAACTTATCGCCGCAAGGCGCGAGGTTACGCCGCTGGCGGTGCAGGTTGGCGGCGCATTGCCTGATTTGTATTTTGCGCAGGCGGAAGTTTTGTGCGATGGGCGTGTTTATATATTTAAGCACGGCGGCGCGGGCTGGGCGCAGTTTAACGCCTGGCTGGCGGATGAAACGAAAGAGAAAGCCTGCTGCGACAGCAAGGAAATTATAAAAACTGCGCTGTGCATGGGTGTTGAGGCGCGTGGCATTGTGGACGACGTTGCCATTGCGGCGTACCTTGTGGACGCTGGGCGCAGCACTTACAGCGTTAAAACTATCAGCGCGGATTATCTGCCGCAGGCGTATGCGCAGGAGTGCAAGGCGATTGCCGAACTGGTGCCTGTTTTGCGCGCTAAGCTGAACGAGCACGAGCAGATAAAATTATATGAAGAAATGGAGCTGCCGCTGGCACGCACGCTGGCTAAAATGGAGCTGGCGGGTATTAAGCCGGATGTGGCGCTGCTGGAAAAACTTACCCAAGAAATGGCAGCGCAGATTGCCGCACTGGAAATTTTGGCTGTGGAGCAGGCAGGCGAAAGCTTCAATTTAAAATCCACCAAGCAGCTGGGCGTGGTTTTGTTTGAAAAGCTGGGGCTGCCGGTAATCAAAAAGACCAAAACCGGCTATTCCACGGACGTATCGGTATTGGAGCAGCTCCGCAACGAGCATCCGCTGGTGCGGACTGTTTTGGAACACCGCAAGCTGACCAAGCTGCACAGCACTTATCTGGAAGGTTTGCGCCCATTGATTAACGCTAAAACCGGGCGTATTCATACCCATTTTCAGCAGCTGGTGACGGTGACGGGGCGTTTAAGTAGCACCGACCCGAACTTGCAGAACATACCGACGCGCACGGAGCTGGGCAAGCAAATCCGCGAGATTTTTGTGCCGGGCGAAGGTTATGATTATCTGCTCAGCTGCGATTATTCGCAGGTGGAACTGCGTGTGCTGGCGCATATTGCGCAGGATGAGCTTTTACTGGAAAGCTTCCTGCATGGGCAGGACGTACACGCACGCACGGCGGCGGAAGTTTTTGGCGTGCCGCTGGGCGAAGTAACCGGTACGATGCGTACGCGCGCCAAAGCTGTAAACTTCGGCATTGTGTACGGCATCAGTGATTTTGGGCTGGCGAAGCAGCTGGATATCAGCCGCAGCGAGGCCGGACGTTATATTGAAAACTATCTGGGACGCTATACGGGCGTTAAAAAATATATGGACGACATGGTGGCAAGCGCGCGCAAAAACGGCTATGTGCAGACGCTGTTCGGGCGCAGGCGCTACCTGCCGGATATTAACAGCCGCAACTTCAACATCCGCGGCTTTGCGGAACGCACCGCCATTAACACGCCGATACAGGGCACGGCGGCGGACATTATTAAAATTGCCATGATTAACGTGCAGAAAATGCTGGAGCAGGGCAATTACAAGAGCCGTATTTTATTGCAGGTACACGATGAATTATTGCTGGAAGTTACGGCGGACGAACGCGAAGAAGTCGGCAAACTTGTAAAACAGACGATGGAAGCAGCTGTTAAATTAAGCGTGCCGCTAATTGCCGACGTTAATTACGGCACCAACTGGGCCAACGCAAAATAGGGGGGAGTTTTTATGGAGATAGTTGCTTTAATTGCTTGTACAAAGAAAAAACGTAAAGGTACATTTGAAGCTAAATATCTTTATGATGAAAGTCCTTTATTTAGAAAATCATATCAATATGCAAAGCAATTTACGAATAAAATTTATATTTTGTCTGCAAAATATGGTTTGTTAAAAGATACCGACGTTGTTTCTACATATGATGAAACATTAAAAACCAAAAATAAAAAAGAACGTGAAATATGGGGTTCTTTAGTGAAAAATCAAATGTCTAACGAATTTGATTTAAAAAATACTAAATTTATAATATTAGCAGGTAATAGTTATATACAACCTATTGAAGATGTTTTTGAATTAGCGCCAGATTTGCCTTTAGAAAGTTTAGGATTGGGGAAAAGATTAAAATGGTTAAATTCAAAAATAACGAAATAAATATTTCGTTTGAATTACATAAATTATTTAATAATCCTCAATTACCGTTTTACGGGTTTGAAGATTTACATAAGGTAAAATGTACCAATGGCATATACATTCTTTTTGAAAAAGGTGAGTTTTATAGGGATTTAAAAAGAGTTGTTAGAATTGGTACAAATAGAACCCAAGAACGTTTTTATAGACGGTTAAATGACCACTATGTAGCTCATAATAAAGATGGAAGTATTTTTAGAAAAAATGTAGGAATAGCAATTTTAAATAAAAGAAATGACCCGTATTTAAAAGTTTGGGAAAAAGAAACTTCTAATAGACAAAAGTTTAAAAAAGAAAATCCAGCTCTTTTGAATGATGAATACCAAAAAGAGATAGAAGCGGAAGTATCTCAATACATTATTAATAATGTGTTCTTCACATATTTTGAAGTAGAAAATAAAGAAATACGTTTATTATTAGAAAGAAAATTGATAGCATCAATTTGGAGGGATAACGATTTTAAACCGTCTGATAATTGGTTAGGAAGGTTTAGTACGAAGAACCTTATAAGAGAATGTGGATTGTGGTTAATACAAGGACTTAAAAGCGAACCTTTTACACAAGAGGAATTTGAAAAATTTTATGAATATGTCGCTAAACAATATAATTTAAAATAGGGGGAATAACAATGCCGGAAATGCCGGAAGTGGAGCAGGTACGCAAAACCCTGCTGCCGCATATCAAAGGCAAAACCATAAAAAAGGTAGAATTTATCTGGACAGGCTGATTAAGCACCCGTCGCCGCAAGGCTTTATTGCTGGTTTAACCGGACGCACGATTGAGGACGTTGGACGCCGCGGCAAGTATTTGGTGCTTAAAACCGGCGCTGACCAGAAGCTGATTGTGCATTTGCGCATGACCGGCGCTTTGATGGCGCAGGAAGCGGACAAACCCGCGCCGCCGTATGCCAAGATTAAGTTTGAACTGACGGACGGCGTGACGATGTGGTTTACCGATATCCGCACATTTGGCACGCTGTATCTTGTGACGAATGACGATGAATATATTGAAGGCTACGAAACACTTGGGCCTGAGCCGTTAAGTGAAGGCTTTACGGCGGATTACATGCGCCCGGTTGTAGCCAAAAGCAAAAAGCCCATTAAGACGCTGATTTTAGAGCAGACTTTTATCGCGGGGCTTGGCAATATTTACGCTGATGAGTGCCTGGCGTTATCCGGCATTTTGCCGATGCGCATTGCCAACACTTTGACGGATGCAGAAATTGACAAGCTGCATGACGCTATTAACAAAGTTATTGCGCAGGGCATTGCCAATAGGGGCACAACCTTCCGCGATTACAAGGACGGCGAGGGCAACAAGGGCGACAACCAGAACCATTTGCTGGTGTACGGGCGCAAAGGGCAGTGCTGCAAAATGTGCGGCGGCGAGCTGTTGGGCACCAAAGTAGGCGGGCGCGGCACAACGTACTGCCCGCATTGCCAGAAATAAAGGATGTAAAATGAAAGTTATAGGTTTAACGGGGGGCATAGCCTCCGGTAAAAGTACAATAGCAAATTTGCTGCGCAGTTTGGGCGCGCCGGTGTTTGACGCCGACGCAGAAAGCCGTGCCATGGTTGCCAAGGGCAGCCCGGCGCTGGACGAAATTGCCAAAGCCTTTGGCACTGAATATTTGCAGGCTGACGGCGAGCTGAACCGTGCCAAAATGGCGGAGCTTGTTTTTAATGACAAGGCGGCGCTGAAAAAACTGGAAGGCATTATCCATAAAAACGTGCATGCGGCGGCGCAGAGCTTTTTGGCTGACTGCCGCAGTAAAAATCTGCCTGCGGCGGTGTTGGACGTGCCGCTTTTGATTGAATGCGGCTGGCACAAGGACGTGGACGAGGTGTGGCTGGTTGCCGTGGACAGCGAAACGCAGATTGAGCGTGCCATGCAGCGCAGCCAGATGACGCGCGAAGAAGTTAAGGCACGCATTGCCGCGCAGATGCCGCTGGAAGAAAAACGCGCCTGTGCGGATTTTGTCATCGATAACAGCGGGCCGTTGGAAGTAGCGCAGAAAACAGTAACGGACGCATGGCGTACGCTTGTGGCGGAGGTTTGATTTGGTAAGGCGAAAGAAGAAAAAGCTGCTGGACAGATGGAGCATTAAATTTTTAATATTTGCCCTTGCCTTTTTCCTCATCGGCGAGGCCGGCATAAAAATTTGGAACAGCGAAGCGGTGCAGACACGCTTTGTATATATGTGGCCGTATCAGGAAGAAATTTTGGAATACAGCGGCAAAAACAAAATTGACCCGTTTTTGGTGGCGGCGGTAATTAAAAACGAAAGCGGCTTCGACACGGAAGCGGTATCGCACGCCGGTGCAGTTGGTTTAATGCAGATAATGCCGGAGACCGGCGAATGGATTGCCAGCCAGATGGGGCTTGATTATTTTGATTTGGAAGCGCTGCATACGCCGGAATATAACGTGCGTTTGGGCTGCTGGTATCTGGGCGAGCTGGAATATGAGTTTCAGCGCAACTGGGTGCTGATGATGATTGCCTACAACGCGGGGCGCGGCAACACGCGCGCGTGGATGCAGGAGAACGGCTGGGATTATAATTTTAACCGCATTGAGGACATTCCTTATCCCGATACGCGCGAATATGTAAAAAAAGTTTTACGCGACCGCGACAAATATTATCTTTTTTATAAAAATAAGATAAAAAACTATTGACAGATGCTTGATAAGGCGCTATAATTATCAATGTTGACGCGGTAGTGGCGGAACGGCAGACGCGCTAGCCTCAGGAGCTAGTGGGGGCAACCCCGTGGAGGTTCAAATCCTCTCTACCGCACCATTTTAATTTTATAGCACTTTACCCCTTATGCGGTTGTGGCGGAACGGCAGACGCACCATCTTGAGGGGGTGGCGGGGAGACCCGTGTGGGTTCAAATCCCACCAACCGCACCAAAACGAATTTTAAGCAGCCTAAATTTTTAGGTTGCTTTTTTATTTTGCCTGCTTGCGGACAGCAAACTGTGAAATGCCAAAGATTTATGCTGTAAAGCGGCAGACAAAAACTGCGGCGGCAAAATTTAGGGCAATAACTTTCGGGAGCACGGCCGCGAAGCCCGGGCGGAATCGGAGGAGCCGCAGCATTTTTGCGCCGCTGCAACAGTATAATCTTTGGCATATTGTTAACATGTAATATATGGACAAAGCCTGCCTGCAATGTTATAGTATAAGAGGTATTTTTTGCAGGCTCGGTTTAGTAAAATGCTGCGCCTGAAACGTTATTATTCTGGAGGGTGGTTATTTAATGAGCGAACCTGTTAAACAAAACGCATCCGCCGCTGTGGATGCGGACTATTCGCTGGAGGCCGTGCCTGAATCTGCGCGCAAAGGCTTCTGGCAAATGTTTTTTGTTATGCTTGGCTTTACGTTTTTCTCTGCCAGCATGAGCGTCGGTGCAAAACTTGGCAACGGTCTGGACTTGTCCGGCTTTGTGTGGGCCTGCCTTATCGGCGGCGTTATCCTGTCGGCGTATTGCGGCGTGCTGGCTTTTATCGGTTCTAAAACCGGCCTTAACATGGACCTGTTGTGCCGCCGTACTTTCGGCAGCAAAGGCTCGTACCTTTCTTCTGCAATTCTGGGCTTTACGCAAATTGGCTGGTTCGGCGTCGGCGTGGCAATGTTTTCTATCCCTGCGGCGGAACTGATGGGCATGGGCGAATGGACGCTGACCATTATTGCCGGCCTTTTGATGACGGCGACCGCTGCTACCGGCATGAAGGCACTGGAAATTGTCAGCTACATTTCCGTACCGCTGATTGTTGTGCTGGGCGTTTATTCCATGGTAACGGCTGCAGCTGACGGAGGCGGGCTGGCGTACATTTTTGCGCAGTCTGCGGGGCAGATTACGCTGTTTACCGGCATCGGCTACGTTATCGGTTCGTTTATCTCCGGCGGTACGGCAACGCCTAACTTTATCCGCTTTGCCAAAAACAGCAGCATTGCCGTGTGGACAACGATTATTGCCTTCTTCCTCGGCAACACGCTGATGTTCTGCTTCGGCGCTGTCGGCGGCGCTTACACCGGCAAGGATGATATTTTCTACGTTATGATTGCGCAGGGGCTGGCTATTCCGGCATTGATTGTGCTGGGCGCAAATATCTGGACGACTAACAACAACGCGCTGTACACCGGCGGCCTTGCCATTTCCAACATTTCCCGCATCCGCATGAAATGGACGACGTGGATTTCCGGCATCGTAGGCACGGCGCTGGCAATCTGGCTGTACTATAATTTTGTAAGCTGGCTCAGCATTCTTAACTGCGCTCTGCCGCCTATCGGCATTATCGTTATTCTGGATTATTTCTTCAACGGCAAAAAATTT
>CASEGD010000133.1 GCA_949287345.1 uncultured Phascolarctobacterium sp.
CCAGCTTTATACGGATTTGCTGATACCCGAAGGCACCGGCGATTTAATGCTGGCGTTTGAACAGTTAAAGCAAAAGCTGATGGCTGAAGGCCTGTTTGACGAAAGCCGCAAAAAGGCTCTGCCGGTCAATCCCAAAACGGTCGGCATTATCACATCGCCCAGCGGCGCGGCTGTGCGCGATTTAATTACCGTATCGCGCAGGCGCAACAGCGGCATTAAACTTTTGCTGTACCCCGTGCGTGTGCAGGGTAAGGAAGCACCGGGCGAAATTGCCCACGCCATTGAGTTTATGAACCGCAACAAGCTGGCCGAAGTTTTAATCATCGGGCGCGGCGGCGGTTCAATCGAGGAACTGTGGGCGTTTAACGAAGAACAAACCGTGCGTGCCATAGCGGCATCCGAGATACCGGTAGTATCTGCCGTGGGGCATGAAACGGATTTTACTTTGGCTGATTTTGCTGCCGATAAGCGTGCGGCGACACCTTCGCAGGCAGCTGAAATTGTGGTTGCCGATGCCAATGCCTATATAAATTATGTGCTGGAACTGGAAAAGCGCTGCAAAAACATTATGCTGAAACGCCTGACAACGGCAGAAACAACATTGGAGCGCCTGCAAAGCTCGTGGGCTTTGGCAAACCCGCAGAGATTGCTGGAAAGCCGTATGCAGCGTTACGATTTTGCGGCGGCCAAGCTGAAACAAAATTTCAGCGCGGCGCTGACGGACAGGCAGCATAAATGCGGCGTGCTGGCGGCCAAGCTGGACGCATTAAGCCCGCTGACGGTGCTGGCGAGAGGTTACAGCGTAACGGAAAACTCGGACGGTAAAGTCATCCACAGCATTAACGAAGTGCGCTGGGGCGACGAAATAACCACGCAGGTCGGCGACGGCAATATCATTTCGGTAGTTCAGCATACGGAGGAACGTTAAAAAATGGCAGTTAAAAAATCGCTGAAAAATTTAAAATTTGACGAAGCTCTGGCGATGCTGGAAGAAAAGGTAAAGCTGCTGGAGGACGGCAGCCTGCCGCTGGAAGAATCGCTGGAGGTTTTTAAGGACGGCGTGGAGCTGAGCAAAATCTGCGCAAGCAGGCTTGATACCGCGCGCCAGACGGTTGAGCAGATTATGGAAACCGAAAACAGTTATACCACAAAACCTTTTGAGGAGATTGATGAATAGATGGATTTTGAAAAATATTATTCCGACAGACAGAAGCTACAGAAGCTTGTAAACAACTTTTTGGAAAAGCGCATGCAGAAAAAAGGCATCTCCCGCGTTGATGAAGCGATGGAGTACAGCCTTTTTGCAGGCGGCAAGCGCATTCGCCCGATTTTGTTAATGGCTACGGCCGACGCTGTTGGCGTTAACGGTTACAACTTTTTGCCGGTAGCAGCCGGGTTGGAAATGATTCATACTTATTCTTTGATACACGATGACCTGCCGTGCATGGATGACGACGATTACCGCCGCGGCAAATATACCAACCACAAGGTTTTCGGCGAAGCGATGGCGCTTCTGGCAGGCGACGGGCTTTTGACGCTGGCCTTTGAGGTTATGCTGGAGCAGAAAAATGTACCGGCAGAAGTTTTGGTTGAAGTTGTGCGCGAAGTGGCAATGTGCGCCGGTAACTTCGGCATGGTCGGCGGTCAGGCGCTTGATTTGGACGCCGAGGGCAAACAAATCAGCGAGGCGGAGCTGCGTAAATTACATTCCGGCAAAACCGGTGCCATGTTTATTGCAGCAGTACGCGGCGGCGCGCATTTAGCTGGCGCAACCGATGAACAGCTTCTGGCGCTGACACGTTTTGCCGATTTGCTGGGGCTGGCCTTCCAGATTACGGACGACATCCTTGACGTTGAAGGCGACCCTGCCGAAATGGGCAAGAGCGCAGGCAGCGACGAGAAAAAGCATAAATCCACCTATGTGAGCCTGTACACGCTTGAAGGCGCAAAGGCACTGGCTGAAAAGACCGTGGAAGAAGCGCTGGAATGCCTGAACAGCTTTGGCGAAAAAGCCGAACCGCTGCGCGAGATAACCAGAATGATGTGCGGACGCAAAGCTTAATGATTTTTAACCGGTTTTATTCTTAACGGAAGGATAGATGCCTTAATGACAACCGGATTATTAAATAAAATTGATTCACCTAAAGATATTAAAAATTTAAATTATGACGCATTAAAAGAGCTGGCGCAGGAGATACGCGATTATATGATTGAAGTTATCTCCAAAAACGGCGGGCACCTTGCGCCTAACCTTGGCGTGGTGGAGCTGACGCTGGCTTTGCACAAGGTTTTTAACTGCCCGAAGGATAAAATTATCTGGGACGTGGGGCACCAGTCCTATATCCATAAAATTATCACCGGGCGCCGCGAAGCCTTTAAAACGCTGCGTCAGTACAACGGTCTTTCCGGCTTTCCAAAAATTCAGGAAAGTGAGTATGATGCTTTTGGTACGGGTCATTCCAGCACGTCGATATCGGCTGCACTGGGTATGGCGATTGCGCGCGATTTAAAGGGCGAGGACAACGAGGTTATCGCCGTTATCGGCGACGGCAGCATGACCGGCGGTATGGCGTACGAAGCGCTGAACAACGCCGGTGATTTGCAGAAAAAACTGATTATCATTTTGAACGATAACGAAATGTCTATCGCCAAAAACGTCGGCGCGATGAGCGATTACCTGTACCAGCTGCGCACCGCCAAAACCTATACGCGTATTAAAAAGGATCTGGAAGGCTGGCTGAAACATAAAAACTACGGCGAAAACATCATCAACATTGTGCGCCGCGTAAAAGGCAGCGTTAAATACCTGCTGGTGCCGGGTTCGGTGTTTGAGCATTTAGGTTTTAAATATTACGGGCCGGTGGACGGGCACGACCTTGAACATCTGGTCGAAGTGCTGGAAGTTGCCAAAGCAACTCCGGGGCCTGTTATCATACATGTAATTACCAAAAAGGGCAAAGGCTACGAACCGGCGGAAAAAAGCCCGAACAAATTTCACGGCACCGGACCGTTTGATATTGCAACCGGCAAAAAAATTACGAAGTCCGGCGCGCCGGTAACTTACACCGAAGTGTTCGGCAAAACGCTGGTTGATATTGCCAAAGACGATAAAAAAATTGTCGCTATTACGGCGGCGATGCCGGACGGCACAGGCTTAAACTATTTTGCCGATGCTTACCCGGACAGATTTTTTGACGTTGGCATTGCCGAGCAGCACGCCGTTACGGCAGCGGCAGGCATGGCAGCGGCAGGGCTGCACCCGGTTGTGGCTGTGTATTCCACCTTTATGCAAAGGGCGTTTGATTCCGTTCTGCACGATATCTGCATGCAGAACCTGCCCGTTATGTTGGGGCTGGACCGCGCAGGGCTTGTCGGTGACGACGGTTATACGCACCACGGCGTTTTTGATTATTCCTATCTGCGCTTAATGCCGCAGATGACGATAATGGCGCCTAAAGATGAAAATGAACTGCGCCACATGCTGGCAACGGCGCTTAATTTTAACGGGCCTATTGCCCTGCGTTATCCGCGCGGAAGCGGGCTTGGCGTTGATATAACCGAACCGCTGCATACTTTGCCAATCGGCAAGGCAGAAGAAATTAAAACCGGCAGCGATGTATGCCTGTGGGCAGTTGGCAGTATGGTTGACGAAGCCGTTAAGGCTGCTGAAGCATTGGCAGAACAGGGCATCAGTGCGGGCGTGGTTAACATGCGTTTTGTTAAGCCGCTTGACACTGAACTTTTGGTAAAAACGGCGTTGCAGTGCAAAAATATTGTAACGCTGGAAGAAGGCACGGTTGAGGGCGGTGCAGGCAGCGCCGTACTGGAAGAACTGAACGACAATGGACTTGTGGGCAAGGTTAAAGTGCTGAACCTTGGCATACCGGATAAATACATTCCGCACGGCGATAAAAAACTTTTGCTGCGCGATATCGGTCTTGACCATGACAGTATCGTCAAACGCATTGCCGAATTTTTAAAAGACGGAGAATAACGTGAAGAAAGAACGATTAGATACATTGCTTGTTGAAAAAGGCTTTTTTGAATCCCGTTCGCGCGCACAGGCGGCGATTATGGCGGGTCAGGTGCTTGTCAACGAGCAGAAAATTGATAAAACCGGAACGCAGGTTGCGCCGGACGCAGCAATCCGTATCTTGGGTGGCGATTTAAAATATGTCAGCCGCGGCGGATTGAAGTTGGAAAAAGCTGTTGCCTGCTTTGGGCTTGATTTGACCGGCAAGGTAGTGAGCGATATCGGCGCTTCTACCGGCGGCTTTACGGACTGCGCATTGCAAAACGGTGCGGCGCGTGTGTACGCTATCGACGTCGGTTACGGACAGCTGGCGTGGAAACTGCGCAGCGACGAGCGCGTGGTGAACATGGAACGCACCAACGTGCGCTATCTGGAAGCGGACAGCCTGCCGGAAAAGGTAGACGTTGCGACTATCGACGTGGCGTTTATCTCGCTGGATAAGGTGCTGCCAGCCGTGAAGAAAATTTTGGCTGATGACGGCATTGTAATTGCACTGATTAAACCGCAGTTTGAAGCGGGCAAGGAAAACGTCGGCAAAAAAGGCGTTGTGCGCGATCCCGCCGTGCATTTAAATGTTATTAACAACGTAATTGCCGTTGCCAAAGAGCTGGACTTTAAAATCGCAGGATTGGATTATTCACCGGTTAAAGGGCCGGAGGGCAACATCGAATACCTGCTGTATTTAAAAAATGCTGCAGACATAGAAGACGCGGAAATCAACCCGGAAGAAATTGTTAAAAATTCGCATTTGACGCTGGATACCGGCGCGAAATAAGAGGGTGTAATAATGCCATATACCGTGGGGCTGTTTGCCGGATATTCTGGCTTTGCTGCAAAAGCACGGCTTTAAAACGCTGCTGCCGCAGAATCTGGCACAGGACAAAATGCAAAGCTACAATATCGCCGACGCGGCGACGCTGGCGCAGATGGACGCCGGTATTTCGCTGGGCGGCGACGGTACATTTTTGCAGATGTCGCGTTACCTTTCGCCGTTAAAAATACCTGTTTTCGGCGTTAACTTCGGTAAGCTGGGTTTTTTGGCGGAAACCGAAATGAACGATTTTGAAAAGGCACTGCAAAAATTAGTGCAGCGTGATTTTGAAATCGAAGAACGCAGCCAGCTGCGTGCAGCCGTTATCCGCAACGGACAGATTGCCGTACAGGCGCATGCGCTGAACGATATGGTTGTAGCCAAAGGGCATTTCAGCAAGCTTGCGCATCTGGAGCTGAAAATCAACGGCAAACACTCCGGCATTTACGCCGCCGACGGTTTGATTGTAGCAACGGCAACAGGCTCAACGGCATATTCGCTTTCGGCCGGCGGGCCGATGGTACACCCAAGCCTTGACGTTTCGATTATTACGCCAATCTGCGCGCACGCATTATACACGCGCCCGCTGATTATACCGGGCAACAATCTGATAGAAATAACGGCCGTGCCGCCGTACGAGGAGCTGCTGCTTTCGGCAGACGGCGAAATCGCATCGGCAGTGGCCGAAAATGATATTATACGCATCGATAAGAACCCCGAACCTGTCAGGTTAATCCGTTTAAACGGCAGGAGCTATTACGAAACCTGGCAGCAAAAACTTATGCGCACCTGCGGAAATGAGGAAGCAAAATGAACGAAGAAGTATCTGTAAAGCAATTAAAAACCAACCGCCACGCTAAAATTAAAAGCATTATCGAATCGCACAAAATTGAAACGCAGGACGAGCTTGCCGCAGCCCTGCGTGCCAGCGGCATTGAAGTGACGCAGGCAACAGTTTCGCGCGATATTAAAGAGCTGATGCTGATTAAGGTGCCGGACGCAGCCGGCCGCTATTACTATGCCTTCCCGAAGGACCAGAACGCAATGATGAATTCCGGCAGGCTGGAACGTGTTTTGCAGGATTCCGTGCTGAACCTGCGCGCGGGCGGCAACCTTGTGGTAATCCACAGCCTTCCGGGAGCGGCGTCTTCCGTTGCGCTGGCGCTGGATTACATGAAATGGCCGGAGGTGCTGGGCACCGTTGCCGGTGACGATACGATTTTTGTTGCGCTTGATAAACCGGAAAGCGCGGAAGTATTTATCGGCAGATTTGCCAAAAAATAAGAGGTTTGCAGAATGCTTCAAGCTTTACATGTCCATAATTTTGCTTTAATTGAAGATGCCAAAGTGGAATTTACCGGCGGGTTTAACGTGTTTACTGGCGAAACCGGAGCAGGTAAATCCATACTTATCGACGCTTTCAGTATTGCGCTGGGGGCGCGTGCTTCGGCCGATTATGTGCGCAGCGGCATGGACGCCTTAACCGTGCAGGCTGTGTTTGATATTGATGATTGCCCCGCTGCCCGAAAAATTTTGGAGGAGCAGGGCATTGATTATGAGGACGGTTTATTTTTGCGCCGCCGCATTACCGCCGCCGGTAAAAGCACGGCAACCGTTAACGGCGTGCAGGTGCCGGTTGCCGTGCTGCGCAGCTTTGCCGCCGTACTGGTGGATGTACACGGACAGCACGAAAACCAGGCGCTTTTAAAAGCGGATTTTCCGCAGCAGTTGACTGATTTGTACGGACATACGGAAATTGCGCCGGTGCTTGAAAATTACCGCAGCGCTTTTGCAGAATACAACCAAATTAAAGACGAACTGGAACGATTACAGGGCATCGGGCAGGACCGCGAAAGAATTTTGGACCGCCTGGAATGGGAGATTGAAGAAATTACCAATGCCAATTTGCAGGCAGGCGAGCTGGATGAATTGCAGGATGAATGGAAACGCCTGCAAAACAACGGCAAAATAATGCAGTCCGTCAGCGCTGCCAACGAACTGATTGACGGTAAATACAGCGCGCTGGACGCTTTGGCGGAAGCCAGAAGCAAAATTGAAAGCGCCGCGCGTTACGACGCCACCCTTAATGCCAATGCCGAGCTTTTGGAAAGCTGCTGGCTGACGTTGGAGGAATGCCATAAAAACCTGCTTGATTATCTGGAAAACAACGAATTTGATGCTGAACGCGCAGCTTATGTGGAACAGCGTTTGGATTTATGGTATAGATTGCAGAAAAAATACGGCGCCGATTATGACGCCATAAATGCTTACCTGCAAAAAGTGCAGCAGGAAGCGGACGAGTTAAAAGAAATTGACTGCAGCATTGCGCAGAAAAATAAAGAACTGGCGCAGAAAACGGAAGCGCTGACGAAACTTGCCGCACAGCTTACGGAACTGCGCAAACACAGCGCGCAGCTTTTAACCAAAGAAATTACGGCGCATATTGCCGATTTGGCAATGCCGCAGGGCAGAATTGAAATCAGCTTTACGCAGAAGGACGATTTTGGCAAAAACGGCTGCAATGAAATGACTTTTTTGTTCTCTGCCAATGCGGGCGAGCCTTTGATGGAATTAAGTAAAGTAGCTTCAGGCGGCGAGCTGTCGCGTATTGCGCTGGCGGTTAAAACAGTGTTGTTTAACGAGCTGGGCGTGCCGACGATGATTTTTGACGAAATTGACACCGGCATCGGCGGCGTTACGGCGCAGAAAATGGCTGAAAAAATTGCCGTTATCTCGCGCAACGGGCAGGTTATCTGCATTACGCATTTGCCGCAGATTGCCAGCTTTGCCGACCGCCACATCAAGATTAACAAGTTCAGCGCAAGCGGGCGCACACAGACTGAACTGAATGTTCTGGACGAAGCCGGGCGCATTGATGAGCTGATGCGCATGACGGCAGGCGAAAACACCAGCGACGCTGCACGCCAAAATGCGGAAGAACTTTTGGCAAACGCCGCAAAATTTAAAAACGCAGGGTGATATTATGAAAAAAATACATCAGGAGAATCTTGATGAAAAATTTGTCAGCCGCAAGCAGGGCTTTGACGGCAGGCTTTTAAAGGTAATGGTTGATACCGTAACGCTGCCCAACGGCAGGGAAACGACGCGCGAGATAATTGCCCAGGCAGCATTATTTTTGTTAAGCAGTACCGCTATGCTGTCGGCAGCGTGCTGTATGAGCTGCCCGCAGGTAAGCTGGATAAACCGGACGAAGACCCGCTGGACTGCGCTAAACGCGAACTGTCGGAGGAAACAGGCTACACCGCCAAAAACTGGCAGAAGCTGACGAGCATTGTTACCACGCCGGGCTTTACCGATGAAGTAATCCATCTTTATGCGGCAACCGGACTGGAAAAATTTAACCAGCATACCGACGAAGACGAATTTATCGACATTGCGGCGCTGAAACCGGCAGAGGTGCGCGCCATGCTGCAAAATGAAGAAATTTTTGACGCCAAGACTTTAAGCGCGCTGTGCATGATGCTGCTGCAAAACCCGCAGTTTATTTAACGCGTCACAGATATTTCGCTTTTAAGGTTCTTGACAAATCTTTGCCAATGGTAGATACTTATGGTAGTAATTTAATAATAGCCTTTGGGGTAGGGTGAAATTCCCGACCGGCGGTGACAGTCCGCGAGCGCAAGCACGAACCGGTGCAATTCCGGTACCGACAGTAGAGTCTGGATGAGAAAAGGCAAACTATGTTTTTAACAGCTGAAACCCCGGAGGTTTTGGCTGTTTTTGTTTTAAAGAAGGTGTGTAAATGGATGATATAAAATTTATGCGGCGCGCGCTGGAGTTGGCGCAGATGGCGGAAGGCGATACAAGTCCGAATCCTATGGTGGGCGCGGTGATTGTTGACGGTGACGGCAACATCGTTGGCGAAGGCTACCACCACAAAGCAGGCCAGCCGCACGCGGAGATTAACGCTTTGGCAGCGGCAGGCGATAAGGCAAAAGGCGCGACGGTTTACGTTACGCTGGAGCCGTGTTCGCATTACGGCAGAACCGGCCCGTGCTGCGAGGCTCTGATTAAAGCAGGCGTTAAACGTGTGGTCAGCGCCGTAACAGACCCTAATCCGCTGGTGGCGGGGCGCGGTTTAAACCGCCTGCGCGAAGCGGGAATAGAAGTGACCGAACATGTTTGCGAGGAAGAAGCAAAAAAATTAAACGAAAAGTTTTTCTTCTGGATTACGCATAAGCGCCCGTTTGTTTCGCTTAAATACGCCATGACGCTGGACGGCAGGCTTGCCGCTGCTGGCGGTGATTCCAAATGGATTACAGGCACGGAAGCACGCACTTACGCGCATTACCTGCGCAAAACGCACGACGCCGTTCTGGTTGGCAAAAACACTGTGCTGCAAGACGACTGCGAACTGACGACGCGCATGGTGGAAGGTAAAAATCCTGTCCGCATTGTGTTGGACAGCAATGCCTCCATACTACTGAATGCCAAAATTTTGAACGGCGAAGCGAAAACGATTGTAGCTGTAAGCGAAGCCGCGCTGCAGGATAAACTTAATGAGCTGCAAAAACTTACCAATGTTGAGGTTTTAAAATTGCTGCAGCGGAACGGTCATCTGGATTTACAGGCGCTGCTTGAAAAACTGGCTGCCATGGAAATTACCAGTGTTTTAGTAGAAGGTGGCAGCGAAGTGCACGGAGCGTTTATTGACGCCGGTCTGGCAGAAAGGGTTTATGCTTTTATCGCGCCGAAAATTATCGGCGGCAAAAACGCAACCGGCCCTGTGGGCGGCATGGGCAGCACCGACATGGGCAAAGCCTTAAAACTACGCGATGTGGAATACAAACAGCTGGGCACGGACTTTTTAATTACCGGCAGAACGGAGCGTGACTGATATGTTTACAGGGCTTGTGGCGGAACTGGGCACGGTTGTTGCCTTAAAACCGCTGAACCAG
>CASEGD010000134.1 GCA_949287345.1 uncultured Phascolarctobacterium sp.
GCGCAAAAGCGTGATGATGGGGATGAAAAACTGCGGGCGGATGACGTACATTTTGGGGTAACGGTAGCTGACATCGACGATGCCGGTGTTGTACAGCTCATTTTCGCTTTCCAGCATAGAAACCAGCACGGCGTATTCGCAGTTCTTTTCGCGGCGGTCCTTATCCAGCTCCTTAAAAAAGTCCTCATTTTTCTTTTTCGTCGTCGTCGCGTCCATTTCGTTCTTCATCTCAAACATAATGGAAATAAATTCCGTTCCGTCCTCATCAGCCTCGCGGTAGATGTAGTCACCCTTGCTGCCGGTGCGGGCGTCGTTGTCCTTTTCAAAATAAGCGTTCCGGAAGCCCGTCGCACGCAGCTTGTTAAACTCAATTTCGCAATGCTGTTCAAGGCTTTCGCCGACCATTTTGGTAGACTGGCGCAGCTTGAAATCCTTGTAGCGTTCAATCTCCTCGTCTTTAAATTTCAGCTTTTCCTCATAGGTGCTGATGATGTTCTGCTCGCGGATGGCGCTTTCTTTTTTGCTGTTTTCCACCTGCGAAGTCAGCTGCAAAATGTTCTGCTCTTTATTGAACAGCTCCTGCTGTTTTTCGCTGATAACTTTGTTTACCGCCAGCTCTTTCGCCGTTTCGCTGCTCTGCAGGCGCGCGGTCAATTCTGCAATCTGCTGCTCCTTCTGCGCCAGCTCCAGCTCTTTTTTGTTCAGCGCCTCCTGCAAGCTGGAAGCCTGCGCCACCTTCTGCATATCAAGCTGGTTTTTCAAATCGTTAATTTCCATCGCCTTTTTGGCAAGCGCAACGTCATAAGCCTTTGCCGTCGCCGTTTTGGCCAGAGTCACGGCGCTTTCCTTTTCCGTCTGGAACTGTGCCAGGCGCTCCTGTATCTCTTTGGTAAATTCCCTGTCCCTTACCTGTTTTACAATCGCGGCGTAACCCGTTTCGTCAACCTGAAACACCTCGCCGCACTTAGGGCATTTTATTTTCTGCATTGTGTTCTCCTTATTTGTAGTTCAGTTTTAAAATTTCGTTGTACGCCGCAAGGCCGCAGTCGTAACCGTGGTCATACAGCGCTAAAAGTTTTTGCTTGTCCAAATCCAAACGGTCAATTTCCAAAGGCTGCTGCGGTCGGATGATTACCGCCTTGCCCTGCTCCGCCAATGCTTCCGCCGCTTCAAGCTGCTTGTTGTAGTTGGCGGGGCGCTCCGCTAAAATCTGCTGCAGCAGCGGGTAATGCGGGTACCACAGTTTAACCAGCGCCGAAGGCACGGCGCGGTGTTTGCGGTAGCCTTTGTTGCGCGTCAGCACAATGACAAATTTATCGTAGCCCGCCCTTTGCCCACGGTCCACCGGGATGGGGTCGGTCAGCGCACCGTCCAGCAGGCGGCGCTTATCAAAATGCACAACCGGCGCAAAAAACGGCAGCGACGCCGAAGCGCGCACCGGCGTAAAGTTTTTGCCCATATCCATCTGCGTATACCAGATTGATTCGCCCGTTTCGCAGTCGGTCGTGCCGACTTCCAGCCTGCCGGGGTAATCGTAAAACGCTTCATAATCAAACGGCAGCAGGCGACGCGGTATATCGTTCAAAATAAAATCAAAGCCGAACAGTGAGCGCGTGCGCAGCCAGTTTTTAACGCTGCAATAGCGGTCGTCGCCGACGAAATCTTCAATTATCCGCCTTGTGCGCCCCTTTTGCCCGGACATATACGAAAGTATGTTGCAGGCGCCCGCCGACACGCCGGCAATATGCGGGAACACAAGCTCTTTTTCCATAAAAGCGTCAAACACACCTGCCGAAAACATGCCGCGCATGCCGCCGCCTTCCAGTATCAGGCTGAGATTGCCGAGTATCATAAAGCACCTCCGTAATTGTTTCTGCTTTTAATTATAACATTTTTTAAAGGCGGGGCATATATTTATTTTTTGCGGCGGCAGCGTTATAATAAAAACGTAAGCCAAACTAAACCGGCTTATGAAAGGAAGTAATTATAATGTCTGCTGTACTTGATTATTTAAAAGACTGTGGCGTGTTCTACATCGCTACTAAAGACGGTGACCAGCCGCGCGTCCGCCCCTTCGGTGCTGTGTGCGAATTTGAAGGCAAGCTGTATTTTATCACCGCCAACACCAAAAATGTTTACAAACAGCTGGTTGCCAACCCCAAGGTTGAAATTTCTGCCATGAAAGGGCAGGACAGCTGGATCCGCCTTGACGGCGAGGCAAAATTTGATGACCGCCGTGAAGCACGTGTTGCCATGCTGGAAGCAGTGCCGGTGCTGAAAAACATGTATAACCCCGACGACGGCGTGATGGTTGTGTTCTATCTGGACAACGTCAAAGCAACCGTCTGCTCCTTTACCGAAGAACCGAAAGAACTGGCGTAAGGGTAAAAAATAAACTGCATTGCCAACGGATTGAAAAGTCCAACGGCAGTGCAGTTTTTTTATTATATTTTTCTTGACTTTGAGCCGCCTCCAAGTTTTATGATTAAAGTGCAAAAGAAAATCCTGCCCTTGGCAGGCTAAAAAGGCAGGGATTATTTATGAAGAAAACAGCCAAAATTTTACTGGCGCTTTGCGCCTGCATGGTTATAGGAGGTAATGCCGCTATGGCACAGGACAGAATGGCTGAAAGCGCGGCCACCGTTAAAACGCTTTACGGCACGGAAAACCCGTGCTATGTTAAAGGCTCGCCGGAACTGGGCGACGTAATGCAGAAATTTATTTACAGCGATGTGAACAATCAGGTACAGATGCCGCCGGCGCAGAAGGAGCTTTTAACCATTGTGGTTTTAACCGCCAACGCCACGCCGGAGGACATCGGCATCCACGTTAAGGGCGCGCTTGCTGTCGGCGCAACGCCGGACGAAATCCGCGAAACGATTTACCAGACCACACCTTACGTTGGCTTTGCCCGCGCCAAAAACGCGCTGATTGAAATGCAGCTGGCGTTTGAAGAAGCAGGCATAGGCGAACTGAAGAACGCAGGCACCACTACCGACGCCGACCGCGTACAAAAGGGCGAAGATACACAGGTAGCAATTTTCGGCGACAGGATGCGCGGCTTTGCAAATTCCGGCACGGGCGACCAGAAGCACATCAACAGCTGGCTCAGCGGCAACTGCTTTGGCGATTATTACACCCGCAAGGTGCTGGATTTAAAACAGCGCGAGCTGATTACTTTTACCGCCATCATTACGTTGGGCTGCTGCGACCCGCAGGCTAAAGCACATGTTAACGGCAACCTTGGCGTGGGCAACACCCGTCAGGATTTAATCAACGCCGTTACCATCGCGCTGCCGTACATCGGCTACCCGCGCACGCTTAACGCCATCAGCGCCATCAGCGCCATTAACGCCGCCGTACCAGCAAAATAAAATCCCCGTCCGCAAAAAATATCCGCCCTAGGGCGGAAGCTTTACGAAGGAGAAGTTATGAAGATGAAAGCGAAAAAATTATTACTTGCTTTTTGCGCATTTATGATTATGGGAGGTAATGCCGCTATGGCACATGAAAAAGCAATTCCGGAAGAATTTAACGCAGAAAACATTTTTAAACTGGGCAACCCCAACGTGGCTTACCAGCAGTATTTTATCGGCCGGAGCTATTTGAATATGCTTACCACTGAGCGCGTGCCCGTTGCCAACGTAACCTTTGAGCCGGGCTGCCGCAACAACTGGCATATCCACCACAAGGGCGGGCAAATTTTGCTTGTTACC
>CASEGD010000135.1 GCA_949287345.1 uncultured Phascolarctobacterium sp.
AAATTATCGCCGGAGGAAGCCGTAAGCCTGCTGCACGAAGCGGGCGGCATTGCCGTTTTGGCGCACCCGGCGGAGATTGAAAATTTAAATTTGGTCAACACGCTGCTGACGAATATTGCTTTTGACGGGCTTGAGGTTTACCACCCCAGCGCGGACGAAAAAATGCAGCAGTATTTTGCGCAGCTGGCGGCTAAATATAACCTTTTAACCAGCGGCGGTAGCGATTTTCACGGCGTGGAAGGGCGCTTTCCCGAACAGCTGGGAGTTTTTAAGGTTGACAGTGATAAGGTAAGCATTATCCAAACTATGGTAAAATAAATTGCCGGAGGAAGATTTATGGAGGTTGTTGCATTTGTAGGGCCTAGCGGCACGGGCAAAAGCCACCGCGCAATCGGCGTGGCGCATAATAATAACTGTGACGCCATTATCGACGACGGGCTTTTGATTAAAGGCACCAAAATATTAGCCGGTACGTCGGCCAAAAATGAAACCAACAGAATACAGGCGGTTAAAAGAGCGATTTTTACGGAGGACGACCACGCCGACGCTGTCCGCAGCGCGCTGGCGACGGGCGGCATACACCGGCTTTTGATTCTGGCTACTTCCGATAACATGATTCAGAAGATTGTCCTGCGCCTTGGACTGCCGCAGCCGGAAAAAACGGTTTACATTCAGCAGATTGCCAGCAGGCAGGAGATGAAAAAGGCCAAGCAGATGCGCCTGAAAGACGGCAAGCACATTGTGCCGGTGCCGACGGTGGAATTAAAGCCGCATTTTACCGGTTACTTTGCCGATTTGCCTTACAATCTTTTTTCCAAGGAGCGCAAGCACGCCGAGCCTGACCGCTCGATTGTGCGCCCGGCGTTCAGCTATTACGGCAAAATTTTTATTTCGGACTACGCCATTCAGGATATTATCAATATCATTGCGCAGAAGATGCTTGGCATCGACAAGGTAAACAGCATCCGCGTAAGGCGGCGCACCAGCGACACCAAGGGCATTGCCATTGCGGTGGAAGTGGTGCTGTTTTACGGCGTGAAGGTTTTTGAAGTGACGAAGGTTTTTCAGAACAAAATAAAAGAAAAAGTGGAGTACATGACGGCGATGCAGGTTAAAAAGGTTGACGTTTCCGTGCGCAGCTTGTCGGTACGCAGATAGGGAGGAATTTATCAATGCTTGATGCAACGCAGCGCAACAGTGTTATATTTTCTGCTTATGCCAAGCTGCCGGCCGGCATAACGGCCTACGAGGTGCATAAGGTTATTGGCGTGGTGGTTGAAATTGAAGCTGGCCAGTGATTTTATAGCCCGGATGCTGGTTGGCTACAACATGAATGACGGCCTTGAAGCGCTTAACGCGCAGATTGAAAAGCATTACCAGGCCAGTGCCAAAAAGGCCGTGCTGACGGCGGTAAGGATGCTGAACGATAAATTTATCAGCTACAAAAACGGCGAAGGCATTGATTATTACGACTGATAAAATAGCAAAACCCCTTTTGCACTATGCGGAAGGGGTTATTTTTTGTACAAAAACGCCTTTGGTATTTTGCATACAAGTATACTTTTGTTAAAGTCTTGCAAAGTTACAAACTATTCTGTAAAATTTACATAATAATGCAAAAATAACGGTGACTTTCATCAAGTTGTTAATTTAAGCATTTGTTATGATTTTATTTGCAGAAGGGGAGATACTATGCTGGAATTTTTTAGTGAGATTGATGCGTTTGTGTGGGGGCCGCCGCTGCTGGTGCTGCTGGTTGGCACAGGTATCTGGCTTACCATCAGGTTAAACCTGATACAGGTTTTGCGTTTGCCGCTGGCGTTAAAGCTGATTTTTAAGGCGAAGAACGAAGGCCACGGCGACGTTGACAGTTTTAAGGCGCTGTGTACGGCGCTGGCAGCGACGGTCGGCACCGGTAACATTGTTGGTGTTGCAACGGCCATTAAGGCAGGTGGCCCGGGCGCGCTGTTCTGGATGTGGATGGCGGCGTTCTTCGGCATGGCTACCAAATACGCAGAAGGCGTGCTGGCTGTTAAGTACCGCACGATTGACGCTAACGGCAATATCGGCGGCGGCCCGATGTATTACATCGAAAAGGGCCTTGGCAAAAGCTATCGACCGCTGGCAATTTTCTTTGCTGTTGCCGGTACGATTTGCGCCTGCTTCGGCAGCGGTACTTTCGCGCAGGTAAACTCCATTGTTGAGATTACCAACATCGGCGCAGGCATTCCCATTATCTACACCGCAGCAATTTTAACGGTGCTGGTGGCTGTTATTACGCTGGGCGGCTTGCAGAGCATTGCCAAAGTTGCCGATAAAATTGTGCCGTTTATGGCGGTGCTGTATGTTGTAACTACGGCGGCAATTCTGTTCGCGTTCCGTGATGCGCTACCCGACGCTGTTGCCATGGTGTTGCACGATGCATTTACCGGCACTGCTGCTACCGGCGGCTTTTTGGGCGCAACGATGATGTATGCAATGCGTAACGGTATCGCGCGCGGCCTGTTCTCCAACGAATCCGGCCTCGGCAGTGCGCCGATTGTTGCAGCGGCTGCTAAAACCAAATGGCCTGCTGAACAAGGTCTTATTTCCATGACCGGTACTTTTATTGATACCATCATTATCTGCACCATGACCGGTTTGACGATAATCGTTTCCGGCGTGTGGAGCGGCGATTTGAACGGTGCTGCCATGACGCAGAGCGCTTTTACGATGGTATTTCCGGTATTCGGCAACCTGCTTTTGATGATTGGCCTGGTGCTGTTTGCCTTTACCACCATCCTCGGCTGGAACTATTACGGTGAACGCTGCGTGGCTTATCTCTTGGGCGTTAAGGCAATCATTCCGTACCGTCTGTTTTTTATCGCCATGGTTGGCTGCGGCGCGTTTTTAAAACTGGAAGTCATCTGGGTTATCGCCGATATCGCCAACGGGCTGATGGCGCTGCCTAACCTTATTGCGCTGCTGCTCTTAACGGGCGTTATCGTAAAGGAAACGCAGTTGTATTTTAAACATCTTGATGAAAACAAGGACTATTTAAAATAAAAAATTTAGCAAAAGTGTAAACAAAGCACTTGTAATTGGTGTAAAAAGTGCTATAATAGTTAGAAATGAACATCTGTGGATGAAGCATGCGGGAGAAGAAAATTTTTTCTACCGAAGGAGTAAACTCTCAGGTGCCGGCTTGCCGGTGAGACCGTGTGCGGACACAACTCTGGAGAATCCCGGTAAATGGGTGCCGAAGGTGCACGGGGCTTTGCCCCTAATCTCTCAGGCCAAAGGACAGAGCTTTAAGCGCATTAATAACATCGCTGTTTATTTTTGCATGCTTATTTCGCCGCCGGATTTGGGATTTGTCCGGCGGTTTTAGTTTTTATTACACAAAGAAAGAGGGAAGCAAAATTGTTTAACAACGAAGAAGTTATTGCGCTATTGAACACGATTGATACTTTTGTATGGGGGCCGCCGCTGTTGGTTTTGCTGGTTGGCACGGGCATCTGGCTGACTATCCGCCTGCGTTTGTTGCAGGTGTTTAAACTGGGCGACGCCTTAAAACTTATCTTTTTTGCCAAAAACGACGGCCACGGCGATGTAAACAGCTTTAAAGCATTGTGCACCGCCCTTGCGGCGACTGTCGGCACGGGCAACATCGTCGGCGTGGCAACCGCTATTAAAGCAGGTGGCCCGGGCGCGTTGTTCTGGATGTGGATGGCGGCGTTCTTCGGCATGGCTACCAAATATGCGGAATGTCTGCTGGCCGTTAAGTACCGCACGGTGGACGGCAACGGCAATATCTCCGGCGGCCCGATGTATTACATTGAAAAGGGTATGGGCAAAAAATACAAACCGCTGGCAATTTTGTTTGCGGCTTTCGGCGTGCTGTGCGCATACTTCGGCATCGGTACTTTTGCGCAGGTAAACTCCATTGTTGAAATTACGCAAATCACCGCAGGCATACCGGTAACTTACACCGGTATCGCCATTACCGTTCTGGTTGCGGTTATCACCATCGGCGGCCTGCAGAGCATTGCTAACGTCGCTTCCAAAATTGTGCCGTTTATGGCGGTGCTGTACCTGCTTACCACCGTTGGCATTTTAATTGTATTTGCCGACCAGCTGCCGGGCGCTTTTGCAAGCGTTATCGACGGCGCATTTACCGGTACTGCTGCAACAGGCGGCTTTTTGGGCGCCAGCGTGATGATGGCGATGCGCAACGGCGTAGCCCGCGGCGTATTCTCCAACGAATCCGGCCTTGGCAGTGCGCCTATTGTTGCGGCAGCTGCTAAAACCAAATGGCCTGCTGAACAGGGGCTTGTTTCCATGACCGGTACTTTTATTGATACCATTATTATTTGCAGCCTGACCGGCCTGACTTTGATTGTTACCGGCGTATGGCAGGGCGACCTGAACGGCGCGGCAATGACGGAGCAGGCGTTCAGCATGGGCCTGCCGACCTTTGGCAGCCTGTTGTTGTTGGTTGGTCTGGTGCTGTTTGCCTTTACCACCATTCTTGGCTGGAACTACTACGGCGAACGCTGCGTTGAATACCTTGTCGGCGTAAAAGCAATTTTGCCGTACCGCATTATTTTCATTATCCTCGTTGCCTGCGGTCCGTTCTTAAAGCTGGAAGCAATCTGGATTTTGGCGGATATTGTTAACGGTTTGATGGCGATACCGAACTTAATCGCGCTATTGGCGCTGAGCGGTGTGGTTGTTGCAGAAACCAAACTGTACCAGCAGCACCTTAAAGAAGTAAAAGCAAAGGAAAATGCTTGACTTTTAAATAGTTAAACGGTATAATATACGTTGTGTTCGGGGCGTGGCTCAGCTTGGTAGAGCACCTGTCTTGGGAACAGGGGGTCGCAGGTTCGAATCCTGCCGCTCCGACCAAGGTAAAAAAGTTAATATTGCGGGTGTAGTTAAGTGGTATAACCTCAGCCTTCCAAGCTGATGTTGTGGGTTCGATTCCCATCGCCCGCTCCATAAACGGTTCAGTAGCTCAGTTGGATAGAGCAACGGCCTTCTAAGCCGTGGGTCGGGGGTTCGAATCCCTCCTGGATCACCATAAAATAACTGGCGTGGACTTTGTTCCACGCCTTTTTTATTAAACCTGCAAGCGAGGTAATTACATTGAACTTAAAAAATACTTGTTTAAGCCTTTTGGCGGCGGGGCTTTTGCTTATGCCGTGCGGCGCTTT
>CASEGD010000136.1 GCA_949287345.1 uncultured Phascolarctobacterium sp.
TTTGTACCGTATCCGCCGATTTTATTGTAATAATCCTATTTCCCAAACATTAAAGAAAGGAAGTGTACGCAGTGCCCAAGTTCAAAATCCAAGGAAAGGCTCTGTTGCTCTTACCCAAAAGACGGCAACTAAACACCTTATTTCTGACTACACGACTCAACTTATAAAAGGAGGGCTTCTATCATGTTCATCCCATTTCCAGGTGACATAATTATTATAGTCGTTCGTCGTTTACTTAAATTCTAATAATAAAGGATGTGTATAATCAATGAAACGAAGACAACCATTTAAAACAATAATTTTATTAACTGCTCATTTTACTTAGTTCTAATATTGAAAAGGAGAATTTTACTATGAATAAACAAAATAATAACAAACGAGATATTACCTCTACAGTTATAAAAGAATCTTACGAAAGTAAAGTTGCTATTGAGGCACTTAATCGTGCTGGAAAATGTCCAAATCTTAAAGGTCATGTTCATGAAATTCTTTATAAAGACAAATTCAACGCAAATCCTGTCAATATTCTAAAAAATCAAAAAGCTGTATTAACAAAATCTAATACAGCTAAAATGAAAGATATTATTATCTTAAAAAACGGGAAAATCGCTGGTCACGCACAATTAAAAGATACCATAAGTAAATCCGGAATACAAAAAAGTATTGCTCAAATCAATTCTGGACATTATAATAAGACTCAAGTGCTAGGAACTGATGAAACCGTTGCACAAATTCAAAGTAAAGTTTCACAACCTATTCATTCATCTGGCATTTCAAGCAACACAACCACGCGAATTGCAAATAAAGCTTTAGGCAAAATGCCAACAACATCAGCTTTACATACCGTTGGTAAAGCTGGCGGATTTAGTGGAGCAGCTATAAGCGCAGGACTTCAAAGCGTTCAGTCATTATGCGATGTATATAATGATAAAAAAAGTCTTGGTGAAGCAGGAGTAGATATAGCTGTCGCAGGAATCAAAGGCGGAATCACTGGTTACTCAAGTGCAGTAGCAGGCAGCGTAGCCGCTGGTGCGACCGGCACAGCTATTGCTGCAACTGGTCTTGGAACAATCGCAGCTAGTAGTGCAATTGGAGCAACTGCTGTAGCTGCAGCTCCAGTAGCAGTTGGATTGGTGGCAGCTTGCGCTGTTGGTTCTGCCATCAGTTCATTTTTAAGCGATATATTTGATTAAATATTATATTTGAAAGGAGATTTTATTATGGTATTTTCACCTTTTTTAGCAATTATCCCCGCTATATTCGGTACAGCCACTGCAGCGGCTACAACAGTAGCAGCTGCTGCGACTGCAGCAGCTGCTGCCGGAGCAGCCGCTCATATTGTAGCTAGAAGCACATACACATTAGAAGAAAAAATTGAAATTGTACAAAATAATATCGCAAACATGCGCAAATTATCTGGATTACAAACAATCCAATTTGCAAAAATGTTGCAAATAACAAAGCAAGCATTAAATAACTGGGAAACAAAAAAGAATAAAATCAATTTTGCTCAATATGTGTTATTAACAAACGTTTTCCAATCATTTGTAAGAGAATATTCTAAATTTCCTTCTATAAGATGTGATGAAAAAACTTTAGAAATAATAGTTTCTATCATTGTCTTTCCTGAAATTTATTCCAAAGAAGAATTTAAAAAATATCAGGAAACAATTATTGCACTTGCTGATTTGTCAAGAAATAATACTCAAGTATCAACCATCTTTAAAGCTTTAATCAAAGAACTTCCAGACTCTATTCCTGAATAATTGATAAAGTAAAAAAACAGCAAACATAATATGTTTGCTGTTTTTTATTAAAACTTCCAAAACAGTTTATTACTTTTTCAATGTATTTTTTACTATAAATATGTAATTTATTCTGCCAACATTGCTTTGGTGTAGCTGTAAATGGTTTGCCAGAAATCGCGGGTTGCCTGCGCGTTGGGGTTGGCGTTTTCAAAGGCGTGGTATAATCCGGGCACAACGTGCATGGTAACGGCGTTGCCGTCTTCAACAAGTTTACCAGCATAGGCAATGTCTTCGTTGGCAAACAAATCAAGGCTGCCGACGTAAATCAGCGCGGGCGGCAGGTTTGTTAAATCATCCGCTATGGCGGGGCTGAAATAAGGAAGCATTTTACTGCTGATGTCTTGCCCGCCGCGCAGTTTTTTCCACGCAAAAACATTGGTGGGGCGCAGCCAGCAAATGTGGCCGGTGTATTCATCGCTGTAAGGCGATTCGTCCGAACCGGTGCGGTAATCAAGCATCGGGTAAATTAAAACCTGCGCCTTTAAGGGGATGTTGGCGTTGTCGCGGTTGTAAAGCGCAAGGCTTGCCGATAAGCCGCCGCCTGCGCTGTCGCCCATGATGACGATGTTGTTGCCGTCAAGCCCGAGGTTTTGGGCGTTTTGCTTAACATACAGCAGCCCGTTGTAAGCGTCGTTAAGCGCTGCCGGGAAGGGCGTTTCGGTGGAAAGGCGGTAGTCCGGCGTAATTACCGCCGCGCCGGTGTTGTCGGCAAGGTTTTGGTAACGCGCTGTGTAATCCAGCGCCTTGCGGAACAGATAACCGCCGCCGTGGGAATAATAAATTATCGGCAGTTTATCGCTTTCCGCATTTTGCGGGCGGAAAACATACATGGTTACGGTAGCTTCACCGCCTTTGGCGGGAACGGTAACGGTTTCGCGCCCCTGCGCCGTTGTTTGCTGCATGGCTTTGGCAGCTTCAAGGTCGGCATCAGATGTATAAAGGAACATAAAATTTTCCGCCGCCGCACGGTATTCCGGCTGCACGCGGTCAAGACAGGGGATTTCCGCCGCCACCGCCGTAACGGTAAAGTTAAAGAGCGCCAGCAGCAGAACTAAAAGCTTTTTCATAAAATCACCGCCCGTTAAATTTTGCCGCTTAAGGTAACGTCCTGCAATTTATTGACGATGAGGGCTTTATCCGTCACCATGTTTTGCACGGCTTTGTTGTATTCCTGAAAATACGGCCCTGCGATATGTGCTTTGTAGGCTTCGTCATCGGCGTACAGCTCCAGCAGGTGGAACACATTGGGGTTGGCGGTTTCCGTCGTTGCCAGAAGTGCCAGCACGCCGGGCTCGTTGGTAACGGAGGCTGTCATTTCCTTAGCCAGCACTTTTTTATATTCGTCAAGCTGCGCCAGGTCGATAACAAGTTTTGCCATGCGCGGTTTATCGGCGGTGCCGCTGTTTTTAGTTTGCAGCAAAAAGGCTTCGGCGTTTAAAATGCCGGTTTTATTGGCAAGCTTTGCAATTTCCGCGCGGGCGGATTGCAGGTCAGTGTCGTTTTGCAGTGCGGTGCAGGCGGCTTCGTCCTTGTAAATTTCAAGGTAACGCATTACGCCGTTTTCGTCCTCACCGCCGTAGACGGCAAGCACGCCGTTATCTTTTTGCAGCTGTGCGTTGTACGCAGTTACTGCTTCAAACAGCGCGGGCGTGTTCTGTGCTTCGCTGCTGTAAACTGCCCAGCGCACAAATGGCTGCGCCGCTGCGGCAGCACCTGCCGGTAAAGCCTGCAAGCCCAAAACTAACATCAATGCGGTTAAAAATAATTTTTTCATGTCGTTCTTCTCCTTTATTCAGCTTTTTCCAAAGTGGCGGTAAAATTGCCGGTTTGTGCTTTAATAATGTCCAGCCCTTCTTCCAGCCTGCCGATGGGGATTAATCCAGCCTGCCGATGGGGATTAAATTGGGGTCGTCCTTAAAATCTACATAAAAAATGCTTAAATTGCCCCACGGCTGGTAAACGCACAGGTCGCCCGCCAGTGGGTGGCAGCTGATGCGCTGTCCTTTTTCGTCAAGGCGTTTATCAAAATAGGCAATCTTTTCCATGCCGCTAAAATCCTTAAACTCCAGCGTTACGGGCAGGCGGCTGTATAAATCGGCGGCGCTCGGCTCGCTGCGCAGAGTTACCGGCAGCTTGTGCCCGTCCACGTTCAGCACGGCTTTATAGCTTTGTGCTGCGCCTGCCTGCTCTACCGGTGCGGCCTGCGTGTCCTGCATCCCGCCGCAGGCGGATAAACCCAAAGCAGCGGCAATGCCCAGCAGCAACAAGATTTTTTCATAGCTATCCCTCCAAACTACTTTTGTTACCTTAATTATAAAAAGCATAATGCGCTGCGTCCAATGCTTAAATATTATCCGCCGTTATGCGTTTTGGCTATGGGTTTGGCGCAAAAAAAAGAACCGGTTCAGCGCCGGTCCTTTGGGTTTGGTGTTATTTTAATTTTCCGTATTCTTCATCGGTAACGGGTTCCAGCCATTCGTTGCTTGCGCCTTCGGCCGGTACTTCAATGGCAACATGTGCAAACCAGCTGTCCGGTGCGGCGCCGTGCCAGTGTCTAACTTCCGGCGCAATGTTTACAACGTCGCCCGGTTTAAGTTCCTGCGCAGGCTTGCCCCATTCCTGGTAGTAGCCGCGCCCTGCGGTAACAAGCAAAATTTGCCCGCCCTTGTGGTGGATATGCCAGTTGTTGCGGCAGCCCGGCTCAAAGGTTACGTTGGCAACGGGCACGCGCTCAGTGGT
>CASEGD010000137.1 GCA_949287345.1 uncultured Phascolarctobacterium sp.
TTGGGACTCTTTTTGATACTCGCCAGCATCGCCCTGCCATATATTAAAAAGTGAGGTTAACTTTATGAGAGAAATAACTGCTGAGGAAGTGCCAAAGCTGCGTATGTGTATTGAAGCACTGTCCTCCTATCACAACGGCGTTGCCGTAAATTTTAAAGGCATCTACCCCATACGGCCGTACGATAAAACACTAGCAAATTTTGCTGACGCATTAAACAGCCAAGCATCGCGCATTGCCGTTACGGAAAAGGACGGCGTCATTACCGGTTTTTGCAAAATCGACCTTGCTGCCCCCAACGGTAAGCTTGATTACCTTATTGTACTAAATAAATACCGCGGCCACGGTTATGGCAAAAAGTTAATGGACTGGGCAATGTCTGTCTTTAAAACCTGCGGCATCACCAATATCGAAGTTAAAGTAATCTGCGGTAATCCCGCGCAGCGGCTTTATGAGCAGTACGGCTTTAAACCGCAGGCGCAAATACTTTTATACCGCACTTAAAGGCTTATGAAAATCACCAAAATTACCCATAACAAAAAAGCATACCTGCCGCTGCTGCTTCTGGCAGATGAAGAAGAAACCATGCTTGACCGCTATTTGGAACGCGGCACCATGTATGTGCTGGATGACGGCGGCGTGAAGGCAGAATGTGTCGTTACCGACGAAGGCAGCGGTATTTTGGAAATTAAAAATCTTGCCGTTGAGCCTGCTTATCAAAAACATGGCTACGGCAAAGCACTGATAGATTTTATCGCCGCAAGGCACAAGAACACGCACCGTATTTTGCAGGTCGGCACCGGCGACAGCCCGTCCACCGTACCGTTTTACGAAAAATGCGGCTTTACACGCTCGCACATTGTTAAAAACTTTTTTACCGACAATTACAGCCGCCCCATTTACGACGGCGGTGTGCTGCTGAAAGATATGGTTTATTTAAGAAGGGAAATTTAATGAACAAACAGCAAATTTACGATTTTTTAAAGGCGCAGGGCATTAAATACGAAGCCGTTGAGCATAAGGCCGTATTCAATATGGCGGAGATGGCGGAAGTGACGCTGCCCTACCCGGAGGCGGACGCCAAAAATTTATTTGTGCGCGACGATAAAAAGCGCAATTATTACCTCATCACCGTCAGGGGCACCAAGCGCGTGGATTTAAACGAGTTCCGTCAAAAATACGGTACACGCCGTTTAAGCTTTGCCAGCGACGCTGATTTACTGGCGTACCTTGGCTTAACGCCCGGTTCCGTAACGCCGCTGGGGCTGCTAAACGACGCGGAATGTAAGGTGCAGTTCTTTATCGACGAGGAATTTTTGCAGCCGGACGCACTAATCGGCGTACACCCCAACGACAACACGGCAAGTATCTTCCTTAAAGCGGCGGACTTGTTAAACATCATCGCCGCACACGGCAACAAAATACAACCAGTACATATTTAAGCATACAAAAAGCGCTGCCCGTTATGAGCAGCGCTGATTTTTTGCGTTTTTACATTAAATACAGCCAGGTCAGCAGTAAAAAGATGGGGATTAAAATGCCCACGCTCCACAGAAGGTAAACGAAGAAGGCCGGCATTTTCAGCCCGCGGTTCTGCACAATGGCAACAACCATAAAGTTCGGCGCATTGCCGATGTAGCTGTTGGCGCCCATGAACACAGCGCCCATGGAGATTGCCGTCAGCGTTACCGCGCCTTCGGTCATCAGCATGGCAGCGTCGCCGCCCGCCATATTAAAGAAGGCGAGATACGTCGGCGCATTATCGAGGAAGCCCGACAGCGCGCCCGTCATCCAGAAATACATGGCATTGTTGGCAGTACCGTCCGGATTCGTCACCAGCGCCACTGCCGGCGCAAACGCGCCTGCGGCACCTGCTTTTAACATCTCAAGCACCGGCACGATGGTAACAAAAATGCCGAAGAACAGTTTGCCGACTTCCAGCACCGGCTCCCAGCTGAACTGGTTGGCCTTGCGGATTGCGTCAGGGGTCAGCGCCAGCGAAGCTCCTGCCGCCGCGAGGAAAATCAAATCACGCAGCACGCCCTGCCCGGTTAAATGCACGCCCAGCAGCGTAAACTCAACGCCGCTGTCCCACACGCCTGCCATCAGCACGGCTGCGATAATTACTCCCAGCAGCAGAAAGTTTACCTTGCCTTCCACGCCGAAGCTTTCCTTCGTGCGCGTGCTTTCAGCCAGTAAAAATTCGTCCTTTTCCTTATTGAACAGCACCGTATCGGCAATGTAGTAAATTGCAAGCAAAAGCCCGACCGCCGTCAGCATCGGCGCAATTAAATGCTCGGTCGTCCAGAAGAACTCAACCCCGCGCAAAAAGCCCAAAAACAACGGCGGGTCGCCCAAAGGCGTTAAGCTGCCCGCAATGTTTGCCACGATGAAAATAAAAAACACAAAGGTATGCATTACATAACGGCGGCGCTCGTTAGCCGCAATCAGCGGACGGATTAACAGCATCGCCGCGCCCGTCGTGCCCATAATGTTTGCCAGCACCGCACCCAACGCCAGAAAGCCGGCATTGGTCAGCGGCGTGCCGGTAAAGCTGCTGCGGATGTGGATACCGCCTGCCACCGTGTACAGCGAACCGACGAAAATAATAAACGGGACGTAATCGCCAATCAGCGCGTGCGCCACGCTGCCCACAGCCACACCGCCGCCGTAAATTGCAAAAAGCGGCACTGCGGTTGCCAGCGCCCAGAACACTGCTACCTTGCCGTAGTTGCTGTGCCAGAAATGCGGCACCGCCAGCGGGCACACGGCAATGCACAGCAAAATGCCCGCAAACGGCAGCACCCAGCCGATGGAAAGCTCCGCGCCGTTAAGCCCTGCGGCAAACGCCGGCAGCGGCAAAGCCAGCGCCGTCATAAAAGCCAGAATCGCCCCCAATACTTTTTGTTTAATCATGTCAAAATCCTCCTGCGTTTAAAATGCGCGCCGGAAAATTAAGTTTCTCTATTTAAAAATCAATCTTAAATAAGCCTGCGCACCATTATTGTACTCGAAGGATTATCGCCGCGTCAATAAGATTCGGGCAAATTTTCAGAAAAATTTTTTATTGTGCAACTTCCTTCCTATATATAATATATAAAATTCTATCTGCCTTTAACGGGCGGCAAATAAACATCCCCGCCAGGGCGGATAATTGCTTATATATTGACATATTACGCCAACGGTGCTATGCTGAAATTTATAAGCAGTAAAAAATTACAATGACGATAAAATTACGGCAGCAAATTGCCAAAACAGGAGGGCAAAATAATGACACAGAACTGCTCGCATAACTGCGAAAGCTGCAGCGAAAATTGCAGCGAAAGAACGAAAGAAAGCCTTTTGGAAAAACCGAATGAAATGAGCCATATCAAAAAAGTTATCGGCGTTGTCAGCGGCAAGGGCGGCGTCGGCAAATCGCTGGTTACTTCCCTGCTGGCGGTTCAGGCGCAGCGCAATGGGTATAAAACCGCCATTCTGGACGCCGATATCACAGGCCCGTCCATCCCTAAAGCCTTCGGCCTGCACGGCCATGCCGAAGCCAGCGAATGGGGCCTGTTCCCCGTAAAAACCGCCAACGGCATTGAAGTAATGTCGCTGAACCTTTTGATGAAAAACGAAACCGACCCTGTTGTATGGCGCGGACCGCTGATT
>CASEGD010000138.1 GCA_949287345.1 uncultured Phascolarctobacterium sp.
TAAAAAAGGCATGGAAAAAACCAACGAAGTTATTATTGACATCATGATTAAATAACCCCGTTTAAAACTAAAACCCCGGTACTTTTGTGCCGGGGTTTTGTGCGTTGTGGGGGAGTGGTTTTAAAGGTCATTATGTTATTAGGTTTCCTTTTTGTATACATACTTTAAATTTTACAAACCTATTGCAGTAATTTTAAAAATCCGTTATACTAAAATTGAAGATATATCAGATATCATATATTAAATATCTTGCGCTGTTCCTTTATAAGCAAATAACCAAAAGGTTTGCAGAAAAGGATGGCGTACGTAAAAAATAAGCAATAGCGCTTTTGCAAACATAGGCAAAGGCGCATTTTTAATTTTAGGAGGCGGTGAAGGAATGAAGAAAAAAATTGCTCTTATCCAGATGGATGTAGCTATGGCAGAACCGGAAAAAAACTATGCACATGCTGTGGAACTTATGGAAAAAGCAATGCAGCATGAGCCTGATATTCTGGTGTTGCCGGAAACTTTAAATGTTGGTTTTTTCCCGACAGAAAATTTGCAGGCATTAAGTGATGTTAACGGTGCAAAAACCAAAGAAGTATTCGGTGGTTTTGCTAAGAAACATGGGGTAAACATAGTTGCAGGCAGTGTTGCCAATGTTAAAAACGGCGTTGTTTACAATACGGCTTATGTATTTAACCGTGATGGCGAATGCGTTTGTGAATACGATAAGGTGCACGGCTTTACACCGTCAAATGAGCATGAATATTTTAAAGGCGGTACGGAAGTTAAATTATTCAAACTGGACGGTATCGCTTGTTCGATGGTAATTTGCTACGATGTGCGTTTTCCGGAACTTATCCGTACAGCAACCGTACAGGGCGTGGATTTGTTCTTTATTCCGGCGCAATGGCCGCTTATCCGTAAGCTGCACTGGGTAACGCTCAACACAGCACGAGCCATTGAAAATCAGATGTATCTGTGTGCAGTAAATGGCTGCGGTTATGCAGGTGAAGCTAAATATGGCGGCAATTCACTGCTTATCAGCCCGTGGGGCGAAGAAATATGCCACTTAGGTACGGAAGAAGAAATCCAGGTTGGCGAAATTGATTTGGATGTTATTAAAGGTATCCGCGAAAGCATTAATGTTTTCCGCGACCGTAAACCGGAATATTACCATGTAAATTAAGGAGGAAACAGCAATGAAATTTAATGTAGTAACCAAAAACGGCACCCGTCAGGAAGAAATGGAATTAAAAAGCCTGTTGGTAGTTGGCTTTGCAGGCAAAGATATTGAAAAAACGATGGAGCATATCCGCGAGCTGGAAGCAGAAGGCGTAAAATGCCCGCGCAAGGTACCTGTTTTGTATCAGTGTGACCCGCATATTGTGACTGAAAAGGATGAAATCGAAGTCATCGGCCATAAAACCAGCGGCGAAGTTGAATACCTTATTTTGGTCAAAGACGGCAAATATTATATCGGCGTAGGCAGCGACCATACCGACCGTGATTTGGAAGCAATCAGTATTCATAAATCCAAACAGGTTTGCCTTAAACCTTATGCCCATGATTTTTGGGAATATGACGAAATTAAAGACCATTTTGACGATATTAAATTGGTATCCAGTCAGGTAGTTGATGGCAAAACTGTTGAATACCAGAGCGGCGTAACCAGCGATTTACTTCCGATGCAGCATATCATTGACGAACTTAAAAAAGAAGTTGATGTTGATAACAGCCTGATTTATACAGGTACTGTGCCTTTAAAAGACGGCTTTAAATTTGGTGAGGCATTCAGCTGCAAACTGGTTGACGAAAAGCTGAACCGCGAAATTTGCCTGAGCTACAAAGTTAAAGTTATTGAGGAACATTAATAATTTTAATGGTTAAGCTGTAAATGTGGATTAAAAGGAAGTGAAGAAATGGAAATGGTACTTGCGCAGATTATTATGGTTTTGACGCTTGTAATTATGATTGCAGGCTGGGCACCTCTTTATATTACGGCGGCTATCGGCGCTACTTTTTCGGCAGTAGCTGCGGGCTTTCCGCTGACGGGGTCAGAACCTGTAACCATACAGAAACTTTTAATTGCGTCGATGAATCCGGTAATCGTTGATATGCTGGGCGTTTTATTGTTTATCGGCATTATGCAGAAATGCGGTTACATGGATGTAATTATTTGGAATATTGTAGATTTTGGCCGCCGCTATGGCGGTGCTCCGGGCGTTGCAACTGCAGCCGGTCTGGCAGCGGCACTTTTAGGTGCGTTGACGGCGTTTACCCAGCCTGTTATTATGGCGACTATTGCAGGCCCTGCTGCTGTGCGTTTAGGGCTTTCGCCGAACAAAACTTCTGGCATTATATCCATGGCTAATACGGTTGCAAATACCTGCGGCTTTACGCATCCTACCATGCTGGCGATTTTAGGCATTACCGGCGTGCATTTTGGCTTGATTAACGTGTATGCGTTTATTGGCAGTATCTGGATTTATGTATTCTGCTATTATCGCGCTAAACGCGAAATGATTGCAGAAGGTATTCCTATCATTAAAGACGATGACGGCTCTTTTGAAGAACTGCCGGAAGGTTCGCCTTCTTTCCTGAAAGCATTTTTCCCGTTCTTAATTCTCTGCATCGCTTTCTTTGCAGGTATTCCGGTATTTTTGGTAGGCATGTTCTGCGGCCTGCTGGTTATTTTAATGTCGCACATGAGCTTTGGCGAAGGCGAAAAAGCAATGGTAAGCGGCGTAACCAACATCGCAATTCCTATCGTTGCTATTATCAGCTTAATGTTCATGTCTAATGTAATTACGCATATTGGTTTGGTATCGCTGTTGTCGGAATATGTGCATCCGCTTTTGCAGCTTGCGCCTATCCAGTTCCTGTTTATCATTTCGTTTATTGCCGGTACGGTAACGCAGTCCAACGCGGCTTCCGCGCCGATTGTAATTCCGTTTACGCAGATTGTTATGGATATGGGTTGTGACCCGTTGGCAACCAGCTTTGCTGCTATTACCGGCTGCGCAATTATGCAGTTGTTCTTAACGGGCGGCGCGCTGACGGCTTTGCCGGTTGTTGCAGGTGTAATACCGGGTACGGTACAGAAGGTTGCTAATAAATGGCAGCGCCCTGCCATGCTTGTAGGCGCAGGTGTTTGCTTCCTGATGACTTTCTTTATCTGACAAAACTTGAGAATTCTTCCCGGACATGATATGCTATTAGAAAAGAAGTATAGTATAATAAATACCTGGAGTGGATGACCGGTGAAGCAGTTAGAAAAAGTAAAATCGTTAAAAGACCAGATTTACGAAATTATTAAAGAGGATATTATCAACCAGACTTACCAAAATAACACCGTGCTTAACGAAAAGAAAATCTCTCAGGAGCTGAATGTCAGCAAAACACCGGTGCGCGAGGCATTAAAAGCGCTGGAGGCAGAAGGCTGGGTGGAGTATGTACCATATAAAGGAATTTTGGTTAAGCAGATGTCGCTGGCAGATTTGCAGGATGTGTTCCGAGTGCGTAAAGCGCTTGAAGTAATGGTAACGGAATCGGCGGTGGAAAAAATAACGCCGCAGCTTTTGCAGGAACTGAAAAAAAGTATGCAGAAGCAGGAAGC
>CASEGD010000139.1 GCA_949287345.1 uncultured Phascolarctobacterium sp.
TATTATGTGCTGGTAATGCTGCTCAACCTTCTGGGCGCTTACCTTGAAAGGAAGGTGCGCGTAAGTGATTAAGGTTGAACATTTAGCCAAAAGCTTTGGCAATTTGCAGGTTTTAAAGGATATTTCGCTCACCATCAACAAGGGCGAAGTTGTGACCATCATCGGCCCCAGCGGCAGCGGCAAAAGCACCCTGCTGCGCTGCTTAAATTTACTGGAACGCCCCGACAGCGGCAAAATACTGTTTGACGGCACCGACATTTTAAGCGGCAATGTTAAAATTGAAAACATCCGCAAAAATGCGTGCATGGTGTTCCAGCATTTTAATTTGTTTGCCAACATGACGGCGCTGCAAAACGTGGCTTACGCGCCCCGCGTGGTTAACGGTTTAAGCCGTGCCGAAGCCGAAGAAAAAGGCTTGAAGCTGCTTAAAACAGTTGGGCTTGGCGACAAGGCTGACCAATACCCCAGCCGCCTTTCGGGCGGACAAAAACAGCGCGTTGCCATTGCCCGCGCCATGGCGATGGAGCCGGAAGTGCTGCTTTTGGACGAACCGACATCGGCGCTGGACCCGGAAATGGTTAAAGAAGTGCTGGACGTTATCAAAGGGCTGGCCAACACCGGCATTACCATGGTACTTGTTACGCACGAAATGGGCTTTGCCCGCGACGTATCGGACGTTATCCACTTCATGGACGAAGGCTATCTGATTGAAAGCGCGCCGCCGCAGGAATTTTTTGCCAACCCCAAAACGGAACGCGCGCGTAAATTTTTATCCACCATTTTATCGTGAGGCAGCTTATGAAAATTTTAATTATCAACCCCGATTACGGCATGACGCAGGAAGAAATGGCTCTGCGCTGCCGTATTCTGGAAGAATACACGGCGCCCGATACACAGCTTGCCATGGTGTGCCCGCAAAGCTCCGGCGTAAAGCTTAATTCTGCCCTTGATGTTGTGCTTGCAGCACCCGAAATTGTGCAGCTTGCGGCAGACGGGCAGAATGCCGGTTTCGACGCCGTTGTTTTGTACTGCTTCAGCGACCCCGTTATCGACGCCTGCCGCGAAGCATTGCGCATTCCTGTTATCGGCGGGGCACAGGCCTCCTGCCTGGCAGCGCTTAACGTATGCCGCAGCTTTGGCGTAATACTGGCAGACGAAGCACGCCTGCCGGAGAAAAAACTGTTCCTGCGTACGCTCGGCATAAACCCGGAACGCATCGGGCAAATTGCCGCCGTTAATTTAAACGGCATCTCGCCCTGGGCGGACAGAGAAACAACCTTTAAAAAGCTGCTGGCCTGCGGGCAGAAAATGATGCGTGAAACGCACACCGAAGCCATCGTTTTAGGCTGCCTGTCGTTTTTAGGACTGGCGCAGCCGCTGGCAGAAGTGCTGGGCGTGCCCGTCATCGACCCCGCCGTCGCCGCCGTATGCACCGCCGAAAGCATCGTCCGCCAGAACCTCCTCACCAGCAAAATCAGCTATCCCCTGCTATGTAATTTAGCAAAAGAACGGATAGTAGAATAAAAGTTAAAAACACACAAAAAAGCCCGGCTTAATACCGGGCTTTAGTTATATCTGCACAAAGCAGCTTTTTATGATAAAATTTAATTAAGCAAACTTAACGGAGGCTTTATTATGGTGACAGATTTAACAAATTATTATATTCTTGCGCGGCGCGCAATGCACGACGAAAATTATAAAGATGCTATCCGTTTTTACGAAACGGTTTTATTGAACAACCCCAATGACTGGGAAGCAAGGTTTTATACATATTATGCCCAGGCTGAACTGGCAGATTTTAGCGATTTAGACGACAGGCTGAATGTTTTTGCCGATGCACTTTATAATATATTTTCCGTACTTGTACAAACCGATATGCCGGACGATTGGCGCACAGAACACGTTTTGCAGTGCACGCGCTATATGACGACATTGCCGTTAAAAATAACGATAAAATCCTGCGAAGCCCGACGTGAAGCCATAATAATGCGGGCTTACGAATTATCCGAACTTTATCAGGGAAATTTTTGCCGTAATTTACTTGCCTGCTACCGGTTATGCTATACATACTGCGATGTGATTGAATTTTACTTCGACAATAACGATGCTCTTTTAAAAGAAATTTTGGATTTGCGTATATTTCTAGGCAAAAACCACGTAGAAAACCATAAAAGTGAACTTGCCGACTCCCCTTATGCAGATGACAGCATAGCCTATTCTACTAAAAACATAAATAAATCGAACGCTCTTGCCAAAAAACTGAACTTTATAAACGATTAACAACAAAACCACCCCGCTGTATAAACAACGGGGTGGTTTTTATCAGGGGAAAGGTTCTATGAAAAATTTTGAAAGGATGGTTTGTTTATCAGGCGTAAGCCTGTGTTTATTTTAGCTGATGTTTATTACATCATGCCGGGCATGCCGCCGCCCATAGGCATTGCCGGTGCAGCGCCTTCTTTAGCCGGTTTGTCGGCTACGATGGATTCGGTAGTCAGAATCATAGCGGCGATGCTGGCTGCGTTTTGCAGTGCGCTTCTGGTAACCTTGGTCGGGTCAACGATGCCTGCTTCAATCATGTCAACGTATTCTTCGGTAAGAGCGTTGAAGCCGAAGCCTTTGCGGCTGCGTTTAATGGTATCTACGATAACAGCGCCTTCAAGGCCTGCGTTGTAAGCGATTTGGCGAACAGGTTCTTCGATAGCGCGTTTAACGATTTCTACGCCGGTTTTTTCGTCGCCGGTTGCTTTAATGCGGTTCAGTGCGGGCTGAACTTGCAGCAGTGCGGTGCCGCCGCCTGCAACAATGCCTTCGGCAACAGCTGCGCGGGTTGCGTTCAGTGCGTCTTCAATGCGCAGTTTTTTATCTTTCAGTTCAACTTCGGTTGCAGCGCCTACTTTAATTACGGCTACGCCTCCTGCCAGTTTAGCAAGGCGTTCCTGCAGTTTTTCTTTGTCGAATTCGGAAGTAGTTTCCGGAATCTGAGCGCGGATTTGTGCAACGCGTGCTGCGATTTCTTCTTTGCTGCCGCCGCCGTCAACGATAGTGGTGAGTTCTTTGGTTACGCGAACCTGGCCTGCGCTGCCGAGGTCTTCCAGAGATGCGCTGTCAAGTTTGCGGCCAACTTCTTCACTGATAACGGTTGCGCCGGTGAGAATTGCGATATCCTGCAGCATAGCTTTGCGGCGGTCGCCGAAGCCAGGAGCTTTAACGGCAACTGCTTTAAAGGTGCCGCGCAGTTTGTTAACAACAAGGGTTGCCAGTGCTTCGCCTTCAACATCTTCAGCGATGATGAGGAGTTCACGGCCGCCTTGTACAACTTTTTCAAGCACAGGCATGATATCCTGAATTACATTGATTTTGCGGTCGGTGATAAGTACCAGCGGATTGTTCAGCACTGCTTCCATTTTATCGGTATCGGTTACCATGTACGGGCTGATATAGCCGCGGTCAAACTGCATACCTTCAACGGTTTCAAGGCAGGTTTCCATGGTTTTGGATTCTTCAACGGTGATAACGCCGTCGTCGCCGACTTTTTCCATAGCGTCGGCAATCAGGTTGTTTAGCTTCTTTGGTTTCAACTTTTTTGCTGATGTTTTTCAGTTCGTCAACCAAAACATTAACTGCGTTCTGGATGCCTTTTTTCAGAATCATCGGGTTAGCGCCGGCAGCTACGTTGCGCAGGCCTTCGTGAACCATAGCCTGTGCCAGAACGGTAGCGGTGGTGGTGCCGTCGCCTGCAACGTCGTTGGTTTTGGTAGCAACTTCTTTAACAAGCTGAGCGCCCATGTTTTCAAACGGGTCTTCCAGTTCAATATCGCGGGCAATGGTTACGCCGTCGTTGGTAATGGTCGGTGCGCCGAATTTTTTCTCCAGCACAACATTGCGGCCTTTAGGGCCAAGGGTTACTTTTACGGCATTAGCCAGTGCGTCAACACCGCGTTCAAGGCTGCGGCGAGCTTCTTCGTTAAATTTTATTTCTTTAGCCATTATAAATGCACTCCTTTAAATTTTATCAATTACAGTACGGCAAGTACGTCGCGTTCGGACAAAATCAAATATTCTTTGCCGTCCAGCTTAAATTCGGTTCCGGAATATTTTGCAAAAACAACTTCTTCGCCAACTTCAACTTCCGGTGCAACGCGGGTACCGTTATCCAGCACACGCCCTGCGCCCACGGCGATAACTTTGCCGGTCTGCGGGCGTTCTTTAGAAGCGGTATCCGGCAGGTAAATGCCGCTGGCAGTTTTTTCTTCTTTAGTAGTAATTTCTACAACAATGTGGTCTGCTAATGGTTTTAACATTTTTACATTCCCCTTTCGGTATAATTACAATCATTGATGAATTTTATTTTTATTTGTTAGCACTCGTTATACCTGAGTGCTAACTACAATTATTATTATATTCATCTTTGGCAAAAAAGCAAGTACTTTTTTTGACAAATGCGTGAAAAATGCTTGTAAACACAAAAACCTTCCGTTTAAACCACATTTTGCTTAAACGGAAGGTGTAATTTGCGTTATTCTATTGCCATTTTCACATCAACAATGTATGTGCCTTTTGCTGCCAGTCGGTAATATCGGCGCCGCTGCCCTGGGCAAAATCGGGCTTACCCCCGCCGCGCCCGTTAAAAATGGCGTTGGCCTTCTGGCAGTATTCGCGGCAGTCGGCGTTTACGTTGGCACTGTGCCCAAACAGGTAGTTTACCCTGCCGTTTGCCTCGTAAAATACGCCCACCAGCAGGTTATCCATGCCAGTTACCTTTTGCAGCAGCAGCTTGGCATCGGCGGCGTTACATTCTTCCGGCGTGATAATTACCAGACGGCTGCCATCGGCCAGCACGCGCGCCGTACTTAAAAACTGCGGCAGCTGCGCATCGTACAGTGCCATCGTCTTTTCCTTCACCCGCGCGTTAAGGGCGGTAATTTCATTTTGCAGACGCGTTACAGCGTCCGGCACCTGCTCAATTTTAACGGAAAGCATCTGCCCCGTTTTACGCACCACCGCGTTTTTGCGGCGCACATCTTTCAAAGCCCAGCGCCCGCACAAAAAGCTGATGCGCTGCCCCTGTTTATGTTTTTCGGCGCTTACAATATGGATAATGCCCACCGCGCCGGTACGGCTGGGGTGCGTGCCGCAGCAGGTGCAGATATCGCCGTCCTGCACGCTCACCAAACGCAGCGTGCCCATCAGTTTGGTGTTCTTTTTGCGCATGGCGTACTTATCCAAATCGGTTTGCGGCACATAGCTTACGCTGATTGGCTTGTCCAGCCAGATTTCACGGTTGGCAAAATCCTCTACCTGCGCCAGCTCGTCTGCCGCCAGCTCTTTATCAAGGTCGATGGTGACAAGCCCTTCGCTCATGTGAAAGCCGATATTGTTTGCGCCAAACAGCTTCCACGCCGCGTAGGATAAAATGTGTTCGCCGCAGTGCTGTTGCATGTGGTCCAGCCGCACCATACCGTCCACTTCGGCTTTAACGGTGCTGCCAACTTCCAGCGGCTTATCGCAGTAATGCACAATGCGCCCCGCTTCTTCCGTCACATGCGTAACAGCAGCGCCGCCAAGTTTGCCGCGGTCGCTTAACTGCCCGCCGCCTTCCGGGAAGAACACCGTGTGGTCAAGCTCGACGGCGTAACCTTTTCCGGCAGGCTCGCACACCGTTACCACAGCGTCGCAAACCCATAAATAAGCGTCGTTTTCAAATAATCTCTCTGTCATTTTAAACCCCTCACTTGTAAAACAATCTATGCTTATATTATAATTACTCTTGTAAAAATATTAAAGGAGAAATTTTGATGTATAAATATATTTTGTTCGATTTGGACGGCACGCTCACCAATTCCGCCGAAGGCATCACCAAATGCGTGCAGTATGCGCTTAAGGCACTTGGCGTAGATGAGCCTGATTTAAACAACCTGCGCCCCTTCATCGGCCCGCCGCTGGTTGAATGTTTTATGAAGCTGTACGGCTTTACGGAGGAGCAGGCCAAATTCGGCACTGCCAAATACCGCGAGCGTTACAAGGACACCGGCATTTACGAAAACAAGGTTTACCCCGGCGTGCCGGAAATGCTGGCACAGCTGAAAGCAAACGGCCTGCGCCTTGCCCTTGCCACCAGCAAGCCCCTTGTTTTTGCGCAGCGCGTAACCGATTATTTTGACTTATCGCAGTATTTTGACTACATCTGCGGGCCGGA
>CASEGD010000140.1 GCA_949287345.1 uncultured Phascolarctobacterium sp.
GCCTGCTTCCGCGGCATGCAACGAAAGCACGGAGCTTGCCAAGGCGTGCAGCCATCTGGGGACGGTTAAATTTGTCAACGGCATTTTGCGTTCTGCCGTACGCAGTAAGGAAGCCGGTACGATTGTATTTCCACCCGAAAGCGACAATGCTGCGTTAAGCATGGCGCTGACGGAGTTTCACCCCGAGTGGCTGGTGCAGCGCTGGCTGGAACAGTTTGGTGCAGAAGAGACAAAAGCATTGTGCAAATACAATAATTTGCCGCCGCAGCTTACTTTGCGTGTAAACATGTTAAAAACCACGCGTGCGGAACTGCTGGCAGCATTGCAGGAGGCAGGCTTTGAAGCAGAGCCTTCCAAATGGTGCGATGAGGGTATTGTCTGCACCAAAACTGCAGGGTTGAACGCTTTTATGGAACAGCACCTGGACAGCTGCTATATGCAGGACGAAAGCAGTATGCTGGTGGCGCATGCACTTAATCCGCAGCCGGGCATGACGGTGTATGATTTATGTGCTGCTCCGGGCGGTAAAACAACTCATTTGGCGCAGCTGATGCAGAACAAGGGTAAAATTTTTGCCTGCGACATCCATGCGCACAAAATAAAATTGATTGAAGAAAACGCACACCGTTTGGGCGTGCAAATTATAGAACCCGTTTTGCGTGACGCCGCTGTTTATAAGCCGGACTGGGCAAACACGGCGGATTATGTGCTGGTGGACGCACCGTGCAGCGGGCTTGGCGTTTTGCGCCGCCGCGCAGAGGCACGCTGGCGTAAAACCAAAAAAGATTTGGAAGTGTTCCCGCCGCTGCAAAAAGCAATCTTAAATGCTGCGGCGCGCTATGTAAAACCGGGCGGACGCCTTGTTTACAGCACCTGCACTTTGGAAGCGGCAGAAAACCACGAACTGACGGCCGCTTTTCTGGCAACGCATCCGGATTTTGAGCCTGCCGTGTTCAAACATCCGCTGACGGGCGAAGAAGTGAGCGAATTGCAGCTTCTGCCGCAGCGTGATAATGTTGACGGCTTTTATATCTGCGCCATGCAGCGCAAGGAGAACAAAGCATGAAGAAGGAAATTTTCGGGCTGACGCCGGAAGCCTTGCAGCAGGAATTTGCCGCTGTGGGGTTAAAAAAGTTCCGTGCGGCGCAGGTTTACCAGTGGCTATATAAAAAATCGGTGTTTAAGTTTGCCAATATGCGCAATATCTCCAAAGCCGATATCGCCGTGCTGGAAGAAAACTTTACCGTGCTGCCCGCGCAGATTAAAATTTTAACGCGCTGGCAGTCCAGCGATAACCTGACGGAAAAGCTGTTGCTGGAACTGGCGGACGGCAATTCCGTGGAAACGGTTTTAATGCACCACGATTACGGTTACAGTGTCTGCGTATCCAGCCAGGTGGGCTGCGCCATGGGCTGTGCCTTCTGCGCCAGCGGTTTGAACGGCTGCGTGCGTAACCTGACGGCTGCCGAAATTATCATGCAGGTGTATCTGTTTAACGCCATGATTGCGCCGCAGCAGGTAAGCCGCATTGTGGTAATGGGCAGCGGCGAGCCGATGCTGAACTATGACGAGGTGCTGGGCGCGCTGAAGTTCCTGCACCGCGAGGACACGCTGTTTATGAGTTACCGCAACATGACGGTATCTACCTGCGGCGTTATACCGGGCATTGAACGCCTGACGCAGGAGGCAGTGCCGATTAACCTTGCCATCTCGCTGCACGCGGTTAAAAACGATGTGCGCACGGAGCTGATGCCGGTCAACAAGGGCTATCCGTTCCCGGATGTTATCGCCGCGGCGGAAAAATACGCGCAGGCGGGCGGCAGGCAGGTAACTTACGAATATATTTTGATTAAAGATAAAAACGATACGCCGGAGGACGCGCAGCTTTTAAGCAATTACTTAAAATTCAAGCACGCTTCGGTCAACTTAATCCCCGCAAATCCGGTGCCAGAAAAAGGCTTTGAACGCCCCTCCGCCAAACGGATTGAAGGATTTTTAAGGACTTTGCAGAAAAATAAAATTAACGCAACCATCCGCAAGGAGATGGGCAAAGATATCAATGCGGCCTGCGGTCAGCTGCGGGCCAAGTTTAACAGGCGTGACGTGTAGGGGGCGCTGTATGAAAGCGGTTAGCAAAACAAATACCGGGCTGGTGCGTCAGGGCAACGAGGATGCCGTGCTGACGGACGCGCCCGATTTATATTCCATTGCCGACGGCATGGGCGGTTATGTCGGCGGCGAAATCGCCAGTGCGGAAACCATTAAGGTTTTACAGGAAGAAAAGAAAAATTTTGCCGGGCTTACAGGTGATGCGCTTTGCGAAGCGCTGAAAGATGCAGCCGTTAAAGCCAACGGGCATCTGCGCCAGCTGGTTTGCCAAATGCCGGATTATGAAGGCATGGGCACAACGCTGGTTGCTGTTTATCTGGCGGTTGATGGTAAGGCTTATGCTTTAAATATCGGCGACAGCCGTTTGTATTTGTGGCGCGGCGGCATGCTTACGCAGATAACCGAGGACCATTCCTACGTGGCGCAGCTTTTAAGCAACGGCGATATAACTTCGGAAGAAGCGCGCAGGCACCCGCAGCGCAATGTAATTTTAAGGGCGGTCGGCGCTGACGCGGATGTGGAGGCTGACGTGTTCAGTTTTGACGTGCAGGCAGGCGACAGGCTGCTTTTGTGCAGCGACGGGCTGAGCGACATGGCGACTGACGAAGAAATTGCCGCCGTGCTGGCGGAAAAAGACACGGAAAAAGCGGCGGACGCTTTGATAGAACTGGCGCTCAACAACGGCGGGCGCGATAATGTTTCGGTAATTTTACTTGACTTTGAGGCGGAGGAAAGATAAATGGAGAACGGTACAATTTTAAAAGAACGTTATAAAATCCTGCGCCATATCGGGTCGGGCGGAATGGCCGAAGTTTATCTCGCGGAAGATTTGCTTTTAAACAGGCAGGTTGCCATTAAGGTTTTGCGCGCGCAGTTTAACGACGACAAAACGCTGCTGAACCAGTTTAAGCACGAGGCGCAGTCGGCGGCAAGGCTTTCCAGCCCTTCCATCATCAACATTTTTGACGTTTGCGAGGAAAACGGAAAATCCTTCATCGTTATGGAATATGTGGAAGGCAAAACTCTGAAGAACCTGCTGGAAGAAAAAGGACGTTTAACGCCGTACCAGGCTGTAAAAATTGCCTGCGAGATTGCGGCTGGTTTAAGCCACGCGCACAGGCGCAGCATTATCCACTGCGATATCAAGCCGCACAACATTTTGATAACCGAAAACATGATGCCGAAGATTGCGGATTTCGGCATTGCCAGAATGATAAGCAGTATGACGATGGTTTACACCAATTCCGTCATCGGTTCGGTGCATTATCTTTCGCCGGAACAGGCGGGCGGCAAGCCGATAACGGCGCAAAGCGACATTTATTCGCTGGGCATTGTGCTGTTTGAAATGCTGACGGGGCATGTGCCCTTTGACGGCAATACGGCGGTTGCCGTGGCGATGATGCACGTTGAAAAAACGTAGAAGGACTGCCTGATTGTTTGCAGCGCGTAATTGACAAGGCGCTGGCCAAGGATTTGACGAAGCGTTATGCAACGGCCTGCGAAATGTGGCAGGATCTGAACAATATCAAAAATAAAATGGAAAAAGACGGCGACGAAGCTGCTTATCCCGCTGTGGCGGGAGCGGAAAGCATTATTGCCGACGAATACAACGAGCCGGAAGCGCCGGAAGAAACGATTGTAATGACCGTACCGGTAGCGGCGCAAACACCGGCCAAAGCACAGCAAAGCTGGCTGGAACGCTTAAAAAACACGCAGCTTACGCGCCATCAGCAGCTGATGCTGGCAGGAGTGGTAGTGGTGTTATCGGCTGTGTTCCTGCTTATTGGCAACGTGTTCAGCCGCGATACCATTAAAGTGCCTGACGTAATGGGCAAAAGCGTGGTAGAAGCACAGGAAATTTTGGAAAACGCAGGCTTTAGCGTTACTTTAAAAGAAGCCTATGACGATAAAGTAACGCCCGGACTTGTGGTAAAGCAGGACCCGGCGGGTGACGAAATGCGCAAGGAAGGCAGCGCGGTTTACATTACGGTAAGTTAGGGCATTGAAATGGTTGAAGTGCCCAACGTAACCGGCAAAACGCTGGCGGACGCGCGCAAAATGATTGAACGCAAAGAGCTTGTGCTCGGCAAGGTTGAAACCGTGTTCCGTGATGATAACGACGGGCTTGTTATCGAACAGGAACCGGCAGCCAATGAAAAACTTGAACACGGCACCAAGGTGAACCTTGTAATTGCCGAAAAACCGAAAGAAGTAGCCATTCCTTCCGTTATGGGCAAAACCTCCGGCGAAGCGATTTCCGCGCTGGAAGGCATGGGATTTAAAAATA
>CASEGD010000141.1 GCA_949287345.1 uncultured Phascolarctobacterium sp.
TTCAAATAATTCGTCGCGGTCGTTGTCAATTCCTGCTAACTGCCCGTTGCTGTTTTTATCGCTTTCCAAAGCCTGTTCGGTAACTTCATTGCTGTATTCAACAGGTATTGCCTGCTCTTTGATAAAGCTTACAACCCTGTTCAGCTCGTCGTCGCTTACAAAAGCGCCCTGTACCCTCACCGGCTTGTTAACGCCAATCGGGTAGAACAGCATATCGCCCTTGCCCAAAAGTTTTTCAGCGCCGCCCATATCCAGAATGGTACGCGAATCCGTCTGTGAAGAAACCGCAAACGCTATGCGCGAAGGGATGTTTGCCTTGACAATGCCGGTAATAACGTCTACCGACGGGCGCTGTGTTGCCAGAATCAGATGAATACCGGCTGCCCTTGCCTTCTGCGCCAGACGCAGGATAGCGTCCTCGACGTCTACCTTGGCAACCATCATCAAATCTGCCAGCTCGTCAATAATGATAACGATGAACGGCATTTTTTCTTCGGCATTTTCATTATAGCTGTTAATGTCGCGCACATGGCTGTCGGCAAAAGCCTTATACCTGCGCTCCATTTCGGCAACCGCCCAGTGCAGCGCGGAAGCAGCCTTTTTGCTGTCTGTAACAACCGGCGTCAACAGCTGCGGTATGCCGTTATAGTTAGAAAGTTCTACAACCTTCGGGTCTACTAAAATAAGTTTTACATAATCGGGCGCATATTTGCACAAAAGCCCGGCAATAATGGTATTGATGCAGACGGACTTACCGCTGCCGGTAGAGCCTGCCACCAAAAGATGAGGCATTTTGCTTAAGTCTGCAGTGATAATGTTGCCGCTGATATCCTTGCCCAAGCCGATGCACAGCTTGCCGCCGGAATGTTTTACAGCGTCACAGTCCACCACTTCTTTAAAGAACACAGTGTCGTTTTTCAGGTTCGGCACTTCAATGCCGATAGCCGCTTTGCCCGGTATCGGCGCTTCAATACGCACGCCCGGCGCTGCCAGCTTCAAAGCAATATCGTCTGCCAGATTTACAACGGAGCTTACCTTAACGCCCGGCGCAGGTTCAAGTTCAAATCGCGTTACGGACGGGCCGCGCGTAACGGCAACTACGTTGGCACGCACTTTAAAATCAGCCAGCGTTTGTTCCAAAATTCCACACTGGTGGCGGATACCTTCTTCAAGGTTCTGGTCTTTGGTGACAACCGGCGTATTCAGCAGCGTCAGCGGCGGGAATTTATAACCGCTTTCTGCCGCAGGCTTTTCTGCTTCGTCTGTCTGCGGAAGCTGCTCAGATTTTTCTTTGATCAAATCTGCCGAATCGGCGATATTCAAAGGCCTGTCAGCCAAAGATTCTTCCTGCTTTTCTTCCGGTTCGCCGTACTGTGCGGCTTTTTCTTCCATATCGGTAAAATCAATTATTTTTTCTTTGTACGGGTTCAAGAAGCTGCCGGAAGGCGGTTTAATGTTTTCAGGTTCGGTAAATTTTTCCACAACAGGTTTAACCTGTGGTTTTACCCTGCTGTAATCATCTTCTGACGGTGCGGCAAAAAATACCTGCCGCGCTTTGGTTTCGATTGTTTCTTCATCCAAACCATCGTTTTGATAATCGTCAAAACTTTCTTCGTTATAATTTACAAGGTGCTCGTTAACAACCGGCTTTTTGTTTTTGCCGAACAGCTTTTTAAAGGTGCTCTGCTTTTCCAGTCCTTCCGTAAATTCCGAAAATTCGCCGTCGCGGTAAGGGTTGAACTGCCTGTCGCTGTTTGCAGGCTTGGCAATAGTTGCTTTAGTGCTTGCGGAAGCAGCCGCTTCTTTTCTTTCATCGCGTTTGCGCATGGATGAAAACGAATTTTTAATTTTCATCAGCAAAAGCTGCAGGGAAAGACGGCTTAACAAAAGAACGCTTGTCAGACTCAGCACAATTAAAATAATCAGTGCACCGGCAGTACCGGCAATTTTATGCAAAGTCCATAAAATAATGCCGCCAATAAAACCGCCGCCCTCTGGCCATGAATACGGGTCTAATTCCTGCCCGTTCGGCGTAAATATATGGTGCGCAATGCCAAGCAGGCACAGCAGCAAAATCACCAGTGCAAACGCGCGGCGCGAAATGCTGAACGGTCCGGAAAAGGCAATCAGGTAAACGCCGCAGATAATCAGCGCCAGCGGTGCCAGAAAAGCGCCCATGCCCAACAGGTATGCGCACATTTCCGAAAGGAAATCGCCGGTTACGCCGATAAAGGACGACGCGACCAACACCCCTGCCAACACCATAACAATACCGCTGATTTTTCTGTGGCGGCCTTTATTCTTTTGTTCTTCCTGTACTTTTCTTGTTCTTGCCAACTGTGGCACCTCTTAAAATTTTATCTTAAACTTCCATGATAATCGGTAAAATCATCGGACGGCGGCGGGTTCTCTCGTATAAAAAGCGTCCAAGGCTGTCGCGGATTGCGCCTTTCAGCACGCTCCACTCCGTCACGTTGTTGTCGGCGCAGCGGTCCAGCGCCATTTCTACTTTTTCCTTCGCCGTTTCCATCAGATCTTCGGCTTCGCGCACGTAAACAAACCCACGCGAAACGATATCCGGTCCGGAAACAATGCGGCAGGAATTTTTCTCAATCGTTACAACGACAATCATAATGCCATCCTGAGAAAGCTGGCGGCGGTCGCGCAGCACAATGTTGCCTACGTCGCCGACGCCAAGCCCGTCAACCAGAATCTTGCCGGCAGGCACACGCCCTGCAATGCCGATGCTGTTGCGGGTCAGCTCAATGACAGCGCCGTTTTCGCCGATAACGATGTTCTCACGCGGCATGCCCAAGGACTGTGCCAGCTGAGCATGCTTAACCAGATGGCGGTATTCGCCGTGCACCGGCATAAAGAAACGCGGGCGCACAAGGTTGTGCATCATTTTGATTTCTTCCTGGCTGGCATGTCCTGATACATGCACGCCGTTGCTCTTTTCGTAAATAACGTCCGCGCCCAGTTTGTAAAGGTTATCAATTGTGCGCGAAACAAGTTTTTCGTTGCCAGGAATCGGCGTTGCGGAAATAATAACCGTATCGCCCGGCATAATATCAACTTTTTTGTGGTCGTTCATCGCCCCTGGCTGCCGGTGGTGATGATAACAATCTGGCTCGGCTGGTAATTGCTGGTTTCGTCAATATCAATCAGCACGCCTTCAGGCACTTTCAAATAGCCAAGCTCAATGGAAATATTAACAACATTAACCATGCTGCGGCCGATAACAGCAACTTTGCGTTTGTATCTTACCGCACTGTCAACAATCTGCTGAATACGGTGTACGTTGGACGAGAAAGTCGCTACAATAATACGGTTTTTGGCATAGCGGAACTCGTCGTCAAAGGTCTGCCCTACCATTTTTTCGCTCGGCGTAAAGCCGGGGCGTTCAGCATTGGTGCTGTCTGCCATTAACAGCAGCACGCCTTCGTCGCCGTATTCGGCAAAACGGTTAAATTCCGTAACCTGACCGTCAACCGGGGTCTGGTCAAATTTAAAGTCACCCGTGTGGATAATAAGCCCGATAGGAGTACGGATAGCAAGGGCTATTGCATCGGGAATACTGTGGTTGACACGGATAAAGCCAAGCTTGAATGCACCGGCAACAACCCTGTCGCCGGGTTTGATAACATGGCAGTTTTCGGAGCTGACGCCGTTTTCCTTCAGGCGGCCCTGCAAAATGCCAAGCGTTAACGCCGTGCCGTAAACAGGCACGTCAAACTGTTTCATTACATAAGGCAAGGCGCCGATATGGTCTTCATGGCCGTGCGTTAAAAAGATTGCCTTTACTTTGTCCTTATTTTCCAAAAGATAAGTTATATCAGGTATTACTAAATCAATACCAAGCATATCCTCTTCAGGGAACATTAAACCGGCATCGACAAGAATGATGTCGTCGCCGTAACGGAACGCCGTCATGTTTTTGCCGATTTCTCCAAGCCCGCCGAGAGGAATGATATTTACTTTATGTTGTGTTTTACTCAAAAAAAATACACCTCCAAATTTATTTATTTTCCGATCAAGTATCACACACTTTAACAAGAGTCTAAGCCGTACACTTACTCTACCCTATATTATACATTAAAATCAATTTTAAAACAAATGTTTCCCTGCTGAAAACCATGTTTTTTGTAAATGTTTTGTGAATAAATATCTATATAAAGCAAAAACGCCCCAAAAGGAGCGTTTTTAAAAAGTATTCAAAATTATTTTGCGTAATCAACAGCGCGCGTTTCGCGGATGATAACAACTTTAATCTGGCCGGGGTATTCCATTTCGGCTTCAATCTTCTTGGCTACATCGCGTGCCAGAAGCACCGCCGAAGCATCGTCAATCTGTTCCGGTTTGACCATGATGCGGATTTCCCTGCCGGCCTGTACTGCATAACATTTTTCAACACCATCAAACGATTCAGAAATTTCTTCCAAACGTGTCAATCGTTTCAAATAGCTTTCCAAAGTTTCCCTGCGGGCACCCGGACGTGCGGCGGAAACAGCATCGCATGCGGAAATAAGCACCGCTTCAACGCTTTTCGGCTCGGTATCGCCGTGGTGAGCTGCAATTGCATTGATAACAAGCTCGGATTCACGGTATTTTTTGGCAATTTCCACACCAAGTTCAACGTGGGAACCTTCAACCTCATGGTCAACGGCCTTGCCGATATCGTGCAGCAAGCCTGCGCGTTTGGCAAGATTAACGTCAACGCCGAGTTCGGAAGCCATAATGCCTGCCAGATGCGCAACCTCAACCGAATGGTTAAGTACGTTCTGGCCATAGCTGGTACGGTATTTCAGGCGGCCGATAAGCTTAACCATTTCGGAGTGCAGGCCGTGCACGCCGACGGAGAACATTGCCTGTTCGCCGGCCTCCTTAATACGCTGTTCAACTTCCTTCTGTGCTTTTTCTACCATTTCCTCAATGCGGGACGGATGGATACGCCCGTCATTGATGAGTTTTTCAAGAGCTATACGTGCAACTTCACGCCTTACAGGGTCAAACCCGGAGATAATTACAGCTTCCGGGGTATCGTCTATAATAAGATCTATACCTGTCAGTGTTTCCAGAGTCCTGATGTTTCTGCCCTCGCGACCGATAATGCGTCCCTTCATTTCATCGTTAGGCAGTGCCACAACAGAAACAGTGGTTTCGGCAACATGGTCCGCAGCACAACGCTGAATGGCAAGGGAAATGATTTCACGGGCTTTTCTGTCCGCTTCGTCCTTCGCCTGCTGTTCCAGCTCTTTAATCATCATGGCGGATTCATGCTTAACCTGTTCTTCAACAGACAGCAGCAATTCTTTTTTTGCATCTTCGGTAGACAAACCGGACAGACGTTCCAGTTCGCCCAATTGTTTCTGGTACAACTCGTCCACCTTGGCCTGGCTTTCATTAAGTTTGGTTTCTTTCAAAGCCAGATGTTCCTCTTTCTTTTCAAAGGAATCAATTTTGCGGTCAAGGTTTTCTTCTTTTTGCAGAAGCCTGCGTTCCTGACGCTGCAAATCGCTGCGGCGTTCTTTATTTTCGCGTTCCATTTCGCTGCGCAGGCGGTGGATTTCTTCCTTAGCCTCCATCAGCGCTTCTTTGCGTTTTGCTTCACCGGTCTGTTCCGCTTCCTGAATAATGCGGATAGCAGTTTCTTCGGCGGTAGCTATTTTGCTTTCGGCAACATTTTTGCGGACAAAGTAACCCACAATGCCGCCAGCTGCGCCTGCACCGGCAATAGTTATGAACAACTCTAAAATGGTACTCACCTCCTTAATAAAATTCTAAAAAAAATGAGGCAACCTGCTTAGTCGCCTCGTGGTTAACTTTGAATCTTTATTAACACGATTGGATACTATAATTTTAAATGTATTTTAAGCAAAAGTCAAGTTTGTATCAATAATCGCAATTATCTTCCGCAGTAAAACTTATTTTATCAGCCATAGTTTTTTGGATTAAATCAATTGCAAAACCTCTGGCAAATAAAAACCTGCCCAAACCTGCTTTTACTTTCATCGCGTCTTCAAAGCTGTTTATTTTTTTCTTTTTAAGGTAAGTATTCGCTGCCGCCATGCAGCGCGCCAGTTCCACTTCTTCCTGCGCCTGCCCTGTAACTTCGGCAATCAGTTCATCGCTGATATTACGCTTTTGCAAATCCGTTTTCAAACGACCTTTGCCGTAATATTTTTTAGAGAGCCAGCTGTCGTAAACCCGCTGGGCATAGCGTTTTTCATCCAAAAAGCCATATCCGCAAAGTTTATCAATTACCGCTTCGATATCGCTTTCGGAAACAGAGCATTTTTTTAATCTTTCCTGCATTTCCCAAATACTGTAATCGCGGTAATTTAAAAGCGTCAGCGCATAATTATAAGCGTCTTTTTCGTTGTCGAAGGTTTTATTATTCTTCCGGCTCAGCAATTTCAGCTTCACCTTCCGGCGCAGTCTGTTTCGTAATCGTCATGGCGCGGATTCTGTTTTCAATCTCCTG
>CASEGD010000142.1 GCA_949287345.1 uncultured Phascolarctobacterium sp.
ACCGACCGTCATCACAAATCAGGAAGGCAGCAGGCTGACCCCGTCCGTTGTTGGTTTCTCCAAAAACGGCGAGCGCCTTGTAGGCCAGCTGGCAAAACGACAGGCTGTTTCCAACCCGGATAGAACCATCAGCTCCATTAAACGCCACATGGGCACTGACTACCGTGTAACTATTGATGACAAAAAATATTCCCCGGAAGAAATTTCCGCAATGATTCTGCAAAAATTAAAAACTGACGCTGAAAAATACCTCGGCGAGACTGTAAGCCAGGCAGTAATTACCGTACCGGCTTACTTTTCCGACAGCCAGCGCCAGGCAACCAAGGACGCAGGCAAAATTGCAGGCCTTGAAGTTCTGCGTATCATCAACGAACCTACCGCCGCAGCACTGGCATACGGCATTGATAAGAGCGAAGACCACACCGTTATGGTTTACGACCTTGGCGGCGGCACCTTCGACGTATCCATCCTTGACGTAGGCGACGGCGTATTTGAAGTTAAAGCTACCAACGGCGATACCCACCTCGGCGGCGACGACTTCGACCAGCGCATTATCGACTGGATGGTTGACGAATTCAAAAAAGCAGAAGGCATCGACCTTAGCGCTGACCGCATGGCTATGCAGCGTCTGCTCGAAGCAGCAGAAAAAGCTAAAATCGAACTTTCCGGCGTTATGACTACCAACATCAACCTGCCGTTTATTACTGCCGGTGCGGATGGCCCGAAACATCTGGACATGGACCTGTCCCGTGCTAAATTTGAAGAAATGACCGCAGATCTTGTTGAACGCACCATGGGCCCGACCCGTCAGGCTATGAGCGATGCAGGCCTCAGCGCAAGCGATATTAACAAAGTAATCCTCGTCGGCGGCTCTACCCGTATCCCTGCCGTACAGGAAGCTATTAAAAAATTCATGGGCAAGGAACCGCACCGCGGCGTTAACCCGGATGAATGTGTTGCAGTAGGCGCTGCTATTCAGGCAGGCGTACTGGCAGGCGAAGTTAAAGATGTACTGCTTCTTGACGTAACTCCGCTGTCCCTCGGCATTGAAACCGCAGGCGGCATCTTCACCAGAATGATTGACCGCAACACCACGATTCCTACTTCCAAATCCCAGATTTTCTCCACCTATTCCGATAACCAGCCTTCCGTTGATATCCACGTACTGCAGGGCGAACGCGACATGGCTGCCGACAACAAAACCCTCGGCCGCTTTGAACTGTCCGGTATTCCTCTTGCACCGCGCGGAGTACCTAAAATCGAAGTTACTTTCGATATCGACGCTAACGGCATCGTAAACGTAAAAGCCAAAGACCTCGGCACCGGCAAAGAACAGAAAATCACCATTACTTCTTCCGGCACGCTTGATAAAGACGAAGTTGACCGTCTTGTTAAAGAAGCCGAAGCCAACGCCGAAGCGGATAAAAAACGTAAAGAAACCGTTGAAGTTCGCAATCAGGCCGACAGCCTGTGCTACCAGGCCGAAAAGACCATTAAAGACATGGAAGGCAAAGGCCACGACGATTTGATTGCCAAAGTTAAAACCGCTATGGACGCCCTGAAAGAAACCATGAAGGGCGACGATGTTGACGCTATTAAAAAAGCTACCGAAGAACTTACCAAACCTTTGTATGAGTTGAGCGCTGAACTTTACAAACAGACCGAAGCAGCCAAAGGTGCGGAAGCCGGTAACGCAGGCGCAGCAGGCGGCGAAGCTAAAAAAGCTGACGACGACGTAGTTGACGCCGAAGTTGTTGACGACGACAAAAAATAATCATCAGGTGGTGTAAACCTTGGAAAAAAGAGATTACTATGACGTGCTGGGCGTTTCTAAAAACGCAACGGCAGACGAGATAAAAAAAGCATATCGTAAACTGGCACGTCAGTATCATCCTGATGTCAACAAGGATAATCCTGATGCTGCGGAAAAGTTTAAAGAATGCTCTGAAGCATACAGTGTTTTAAGCGACGAACAAAAACGCGCCCAGTATGACCAGTTCGGCCATGCTGCCTTTCAGGGTGCTGCCGGTGGCGGCGGTGCGGGCGGTTTTGGCGGGTTTGATTTCAGCGGCTTCGGCGGCGGTGGCGGCATGGAGGACATTTTTGACATGTTCTTCGGCGGCAGCGGACGCAGCCGTGGCAGCCGTCAGGCAGGCCCGCAGCGCGGCAGCGATTTGCGCTTCGATTTGGAAATTACTTTTGAAGAAGCAGCTTTTGGCGTAGAACGCGAAATTAACCTGACGCGCGACGAACAATGCCCCAAATGTAAGGGCAGCGGCGCAGAACCTGGCAGCAAGGTGGAAACCTGCCCCGAATGCCACGGCACAGGCCAGGTAAGCTTTACGCAGAATACCATGTTCGGGCAGATGCGCAATGTACGCCCGTGCAGCAGGTGCCACGGCGAAGGCAAAATCATTAACGACCCCTGCCATGAATGTAAAGGCAAGGGTACTGTGCGCCAGACCAAAAAGCTTAAGGTTAAAATTCCGGCAGGCGTTAACGACGGTTCGCGCCTGCGCGTAAGCGGAGAAGGCGAAGCAGGCATGCGCGGTGGCCCCAGCGGCGACCTTTACGTATACCTGTATGTGAAGCCGCATAAGTTCTTTGAACGCGACGGCAACACTGTTTTATGCGAAGTGCCTATTAACATTGTACAGGCAACTTTGGGTGATGAGATAAAAGTACCGACGCTGGACGGACAGGTAACTATGAAGATACCCGAAGGCACCCAGCCGGGTCAGGTGCTGCGCTTAAAAGGCAAAGGCATACCCAGCCTGCGCGGAGGCAGCCGCGGCGACCAGCTGGTACGTATCAAAGTTGTTGTGCCTAAAAAGCTTAACGACAAACAAAAAGAAGCTTTGCGCAAGTTTGCCGATATCAGCAAGGACAACATCAACCCCGAAGAAAAAAGCTTTTTGAACAAAATTAAAGATTTGTTTAAATAAACAAAAACAGGCTGAACTTTTGGTTCGGCCTGTTTTTTTATAACTTGTTTATAAGAAAAATTTACTGTTTTGGTAATATAAATAATAAAACAAAAACTCCCGCTTGCCCAAACCATACTTTTATTGTAAAATTGATAAAGTAGTATACTTTGTTTTTTTATTGGAGGCTATAAAAATGAACACCAATGCAAAACCCGCTATGAATTTGCAGGACAGTTTTTTGAACCATGTAAGAAAGGAAAACCTTGGCGTAATTATCTATCTCGTTAACGGCTTCCAGATCAGAGGCCTGGTACGCGGCTTTGATAATTTTACCGTTATTATAGAAAACGAAGGCAAGCAGCAGCTTGTTTATAAACATGCCATTTCTACAATTTCACCGGCGGCCAACATTACCATTATGCAGCCGGAAAAACGTGAGCAATAATTTATAAAGCAGAGAAAAACGGCGCTGCGGCGTTGTTTTTCTTTATATAGGGTATTTTTATGGCAACAAAAATGCAGCTTTTTATGGAATATTTAACGGTTGAACTGGGGGCAGGCTTACAACCGTGATTTAAGCCTGTTTGTGGACTGGCTGGGCTTTAAAAGCGCCGACAGCCTGATAAGCGTGGAACGCCGGCAGGTAACGGATTATTTGACATGGCTGAAAGAAAAAGGCCTTGCTGCCGCGACTATTGCCCGCAAACTGGCGGCGGTAAAATCTTTTTACCGTTTTATGACGGCGGAAGGTTATATGGACGTGAACCCCGCGGAAGTTGTTGAAGCGGGTACAAAAGGTATCAGGCTACCGCGCGTATTAAGTGAGGACGAAGTGCTGCGCCTTTTGAACCAGCCTGATATAACAACGGCGGAAGGATTGCGCGACCGCACGATGCTGGAGGTTTTATACGCTACCGGCATGCGTGTGTCGGAGCTTATCAACCTGACGCTGGACCGCGTGAACCTGAACATGAAGTATATTATAGCTTTCGGCAAAGGATCTAAGGAACGCATTATTCCGCTCGGTTCAGTCGCTGCGGGATTTTTGCAGAAGTATCTTGACGAAGTGCGCCCCAAACTTGTGCATGAGGACCGCGCAAGCGATATAGTCTTTCTTGCTCAGGGCGGGCACGCGCTGACCCGCCAGCGTTTCTGGCAGATTATCCGTGCATACGGCAAGGAAGCGCGTATTACTAAAACTTTAACGCCGCATATCCTGCGCCATTCGTTTGCGACGCACCTTCTGGACAACGGTGCCGACCTGCGCAGTGTGCAGGAACTTTTGGGGCATTCTGATATTTCCACGACGCAGATTTACACACATTTAACCAACAAACGCCTGCGCGATATTTACGCCAAAGCGCACCCACGGGCATAAAGGAGGAACAACATGGCTAAAAGAGGAAGAAGCAAAAAATCTTCCAACTGGTTGACAGTTATTGTGCTGGCAGTGGTGCTTATCGCCGCTGTGGCAGCAGGCATATATTACGCATCTTCGCGTGCCGAAAAGGATGTTGAAGGCGGTATTACCGGCGCGCCGGAGCAGATTGAGCTGCTGGAGGAATCCAAGGCGGCACAGAAAGCTGTGGACGACATTTTGCTGACGCGCGACAACTGGCAGCTTACCGATAACGGACGCGTCGAGCAGTGCGAAAAACAGTCTTCCGGCACGGAAGTAATCTGGAACAAACGCGAACTGGCAATCGGCATCCCGGCAGGGACGGAGCTGCGCGACGCTGCAGGCTGGCTGCGCGACAAAATTGAAGACAGCGGGCTGAAAAGCGTGCGCCTTGAAGAAACCACCTACAACGATTGGGATTCCGTAAGGCTTGATATTGCCATCAGCACCAAAGCGGGCGAGAGTACGAAAGAATTTGTGACGGATGTGGTTTATTTTTACCACAACCTGAACCTTGATAAGCCTGATAAGGACATCAAAAAAGATAAAACGCCATCTGCCAAACGCAGCCACCACGGCAGGCTGGCGGTAATTATTGACGACTGCGGCTATGATGTTGACCTTGTGCAGCGCCTTGTAAACCTTCATGCGCCGTTCAGCTTTGCCATTATCCCTTACCGCGATTTCAGCAGTGATTCACTGCATGTAATTAACGGCGGCGGACAGGTTGCAATGCTGCACCTGCCGATGGAGCCGATGAACGCTTCCGCGATGAGCGAGGGCAAAAGCACCGTGCTGACCAGCATGGATGACAAGCGCATTATGCAGCTGACGCGCGAAATGGTAAACAGCCTGCCCGGCATCAGCGGCGTGAACAACCATCAGGGCAGCAAAGCCACCAGTGATGAGCGTACGATGCGCGCAGTGCTGAAAGAGCTGAAACGCGACGGCCTGTTCTTTGTGGACAGCAACACCTACGCCAAATCGCTGGGTGACAAGCTGGCAGCACAGATGGGCGTGCCGACCGGACGCAACAACATCTTCCTCGACAACAGCACCAACGAAGACGAAATCATCGGTAAAATCTGGCAAGCAGCCGCTATTGCCGATGAATACGGCAGCGCCATTGCCATTTGCCACGCGCGCCCGCATACCGTAAACGCATGGGAGCAGGTTATTGATGAAGTTAAGGCTTCCGGGCTGAAGCTTGTTCCTGTCACAGAAGTTTTACACTAAAAACACTTGCGGTATTTGAAAAACAATCTTTAAATTGATATAATATTTAATAGGGCTTTGCCTTAAATGCTTTTTCCTATTATGAAAACAGCTTTTTTAATGACGGCTCTGACCGTGCTTTTAGTGCTTATCGGCGATTATTTCGGCGGTTTGCAGGGCATGATCGTGATGCTGAGCTTTTCGGTAATCATGAACTTTATTGCTTACTGGAACAGCGATAAAATGGTGCTGAGGCACTACAATGCCCGCGAGGTTGACGCACAGTCCGCACCGGCGTTATATAAAATGGTGCAGGACCTGGCACGCCGCGGCAATTTGCCGATGCCGAAAGTTTATATTATTGACAGCCCGGTGCCGAATGCTTTTGCAACTGGCCGCAACCCCGAACACGCTGCCGTTGCCGTAACCACGGCACTGTATGACGTGCTTGACAAACGTGAAATTGCAGGCGTTTTGGGCCACGAGCTGAGCCACGTTAAACACAACGATATTTTAATCAGTACCGTTGCCGCAACCATGGCTGGTATTATTACCACCATTGCGCAGTGGGGCATGTTCCTTGGCGGCGGGCATCAGGATGAAGAAGGCAATAACGGCGGCAACTTTATTGTTACGCTTTTGATTATGATTCTGGCGCCGATTGCCGCAGCGCTGATTCAGATGGCGGTATCCCGCTCACGCGAATACCTTGCCGATGAAGGCGGCGGCGAACTTAGCGGCGACCCGGACGCACTGGCGGACGCGCTTTTGAAAATTGACGCTTACGCACAGCGCCGCACTATGCCGGGCGCAACTACCGCAACGGCTCATATGTTCATCATCTGCCCGTTCAGCGCGCGCAACATGCAGCAGATGTTCAGTACGCACCCCAGCACGGAAGAGCGTGTGGCGCGTCTGCGTGAACAGGCTGCCGAAATGAGAAAACACGGAGGCCGCTGATAATGGATAAGAAAACCAAACTGGCGTGGCTGAAAAGATATTCCGAAACCAACGCCGTATCGGGCTTTGAAGCCCCGATGAAAGAGCTTATGCAGGAACGCCTGGCAGGCAAGGCCGAAGTAAGCTATGACAAGCTGGGCAGCGTGGTGTTTACCAGCGCCGCAGCGGATGAAAACGCACCTAAAATTATGCTGGCAAGCCATATGGACGAAATCGGCTTTATGGTTAAGCATATTACCAAAGAAGGCTTTTTGAAATTTGTCTGCCTCGGCGGCTGGTGGGAGCAGGTTATGCTGGGCCAGCGCGTGACCGTCCATGGCAGCAAGGGCGATTTGGTTGGCGTTATCGGCAGCAAGCCGCCCCATATTTTAACGCCGGAAGAACGCACCAAAGTTGTGCAGAAACGCGATATGTATATCGATATCGGCGTTGAGGACGAAAAAGAAGCGCGCAAGCTGGGCGTGTTTGAAGGCTGCCCGGTTACGCCTTATGCCGAAATGGCAGTAATGGCCGACGGTAAAACCTTACTTGGCAAAGCCTGGGACAACCGTATCGGCTGCGCTGTTATGGCGGATGTTATGGATAACATTGCCGGCAAAAAGCACCCCAACACCGTTTACGGCGTGGCAACCGTGCAGGAAGAAGTTGGCCTGCGCGGCGCACAGACCAGCGTTAACCTGCTGAAACCGGATGTTGCCTTTGTAATTGATACCTGTGTGGCAGGCGGCACGCCCGGCGTGGCTGACGATGTTGCACCGGCAAAAATCGGCGGCGGCATTGCCATTACCATTTATGATGCGGGCATGATTCCCAATACCGCGCTGCGTGATTTTGCGGCAAAGGTTGCCAAGGATTTGAAAATCCCGACGCAGATCAGTATTTCCGAAGGCGGCGCTACCGACGGCGGACGCATCCATCTGCAAGGTGACGGCGTTTTAACTTTAACTTTCAGCATTCCGACGCGCTATATCCACAGCCATCAGTCCATCATCCATATGGATGATTACGAAGGCGCGGTAAAACTGATTACCGCCATGATTGAGAAGCTGGACGCCAAAAAGTACCAGCAGCTTTTAAAAGGCTAAAATCGTTTAACGATTTAGTATAAAATTAAAACCAAGAAGAATAGGAGCGATTTTAAA
>CASEGD010000143.1 GCA_949287345.1 uncultured Phascolarctobacterium sp.
CTGCTGCTGCGCTTCGATATGCGGTATAAAAAACTTAACGTCAATTTCCTTAACTTTGGTTTTGGCTTTGGGCGCTGCTTTGGCGTAAACAATGCTTTCCGCCGCGTTAAACGCCTGCACCGATTCGTCCACCGGCTTATCATAAGGCAGCGTTACGCGATAATCTGCGCCGCCTGCTTCCGACATCAGCGCGGGCGCGTTGGTTGCCGTTACGTCCGCCGCTAAAATGCGGATACCGCGCGGCAGTGCCTTTTGCATTTTTTCCACTGCTTCTTCCGCCATCATCGGCTCTGCCAGCTCAATTTCGCAAAATTCCGCGTAGCTTACCACGCCTACACCCAGCGCAGATGCCAGCGAAAATTTTAAGTGCGGGTTAAAGCCTTCACTGTATGCGGCAGGCAGCTTGGCCCTGCGGATAGCGCGTTCAATGGTACGCACATATTCAAGGTGCGATATGAACCTTATGCTTTTATCTTTGGTTATTTTTAATCTCAGCTTCATATTGTTAACCTTCCACTTTAACTTCTACGCCCAGCTTCTGGCAAACGCCGCAGCCGGTGCAGCTGCCGCGGCGGCAATCGTGCGTCAGCTCGCCGCGCTGTGCTTTTTTATATTCGTTGCGCAAAAATGCGCGCGATACCGCAGGCTGGATATGCTCCCACGGGAAAACCTCATTTTCGCCGCGCTCACGCGCGATGTAAAAGTCTTTGTCAAGTCCGCAGTCTGCCAGTGCCTGTAACCAACGCTCGTAATCAAACTGTTCGCTCCAGCCGTCAAATTTGGCACCGCGCTGCCATGCAAGGTACAACGCTTTGCCCAGACGCCTGTCGCCGCGTGCAAAAACGGCTTCCATAATGCTGGTTTCCGGGTCGTGATACTGGAAAGTAATGTTTTTAACCTTCAAGGCGTCCTTTAAAAGGTACTGTTTGCGGCGCAGCTCGTCCATGCTGTCCTGCGCGCTCCACTGGAACGGCGTATACGGCTTGGGCACAAAGCTGCTGGCGCTTACCGTTACCTTGCATCCGCCTTTGCCGGTAATTTCGCGGTATTTCCACTGTACTTTTTTAGCCAAATCGGCAATAGCCAGCACGTCCTCATCGGTTTCGCCGGGCAGGCCAATCATAAAGTACAGCTTAACGCTGCTCCAGCCGGATTTAAAAGCAGCGCTGACGGCGTTCATCAAATCTTCTTCGGTTACGCCTTTATTGATAACGTCGCGCATGCGCTGGCTGCCTGCTTCCGGCGCGAAAGTAAGGCCGCTTTTGCGCACAGCCTGCACTTCTTTGGCAAGATCGACGGAAAAGCTGTCGATGCGCAGGGAAGGCAGCGATACGCTGACGCGCTCGTCCTTAAACTCTGCAATCATATCGTGAATCATCGGCGCAAGGCAGGTGTAATCAGCCGTGCTTAAAGATACCAGCGAAATTTCGTTGTAACCGGTGTTATCCACCAGCTGGCGTGCCAGTGCCTTTAACACTTCCGGATGGCGTTCGCGCACAGGGCGGTACACCATACCGGCGTGGCAGAAACGGCAGCCGCGCGTGCAGCCGCGGAACACTTCCAGCATAATGCGGTCGTGTACAATTTCGCCAAAAGGCACAACCGGCGCTGTCGGGAAATCCACATCGTTCAAATCGGCAATAACACGTTTTTCAATGGTTTTGGACGCGCCGTCATATACCGGCACAACCTCTTTTACGGTATTGTCATCGTTGTATTCTACATTATAAAAGCTTGGCACATAAATGCCTTTAATGGCAACGGCACGTTCCAAAAAGCCTCTGCGTCCGCCGGGGCAGCCTGCTTTTTTCCATTCGCGGTAAGCGTTTAAAAGCTCTACCAAAACTTCTTCGCCCTCGCCGATAACGGCCATGTCAAACACATCTGCCAAAGGTTCGGGGTTATACACGCACGGCCCGCCGACAACTACAAACGGGTCATCCTCGCCGCGTTCTGCTGCCAGCACGGGCACTTTACCCAAATCAAGCATGTTTAAAATATTGCTGTACGATAATTCGTACTGTAAGGTAAAGCCCACAAAATCAAAATCGCGCAGCACTTTATCTGTTTCCAGACTGCGCAGCGGAATATCATGCCCGCGCATTTTGGTTTCCATATCGGTCCACGGCGCACACACGCGCTCCGCCGCCAGTCCCTGCTGTTTGTTTACAATATGGTACAAAATTTTAAAGCCCAGATAGCTCATGCCAATTTCGTACACGTCGGGGAATGCCAGCGCGATGCTTACTTCCGTTTCCTCAGGCGTTTTAACAATGCTGCCGAACTCATCGCCCGTATAACGGGCAGGTTTGGAAACACTGCTTAAAATATCTATCGTCAGATCCTTGTTCACGTCGTTCCTCCTCAAAATTGCAGCTGCTGCTTGCGCAGACGTATATTAAGCAAAAGCCCAACCAAAAACATATTTGTTGTAAGCGAGCTTACGCCGTAGCTTAAAAACGGCAACGGTATGCCGGTTACAGGCATAATGCCGGCCGTCATGCCGATGTTGACAAACATATGGAAGGTAAACATAAAGGTTATGCCCACCGCCAAAAGCGTGCCAAAATCGTCTTCGGCGTTCAGCGCAATGGTCAGCCCGCGCCAGATAATAATGCCGTACAATAAAAGTATTACGCACACGCCCAAAAAGCCAAACTCCTCGCCCGCCACAGCAAAAACAAAGTCCGTATGGTTTTCCGGCAAAAAGTTCAGCTGGCTCTGCGTACCGGCAAACCAGCCCTTACCTGTCAGCAGCCCGCTGCCGATGGCAATTTTGGACTGAATGACATGGTAGCCTGCGCCGAAGGGATCAAGCTCCGGGTCTAAAAATACGCGGATGCGGTTCTTCTGGTACTCCTTCAATATCATCCAGAAGACAGGCATCAGCACCACAAACGCGCCGCTAAGCATGGCCAGCCAGCGCATTTTAAAACCGCTCATAATCAGCATGCCCAGCGCGATAACGGCAAACACCAGCGCCGTGCCAAGATCAGGCTGGCGCATAACCAGCACAAACGGCACAAACACATATCCTATCGCAGGCAGGTAATCCGTAAAGTCACTGTAAATCTCTGCCCTTTTGGCTAAAAACGCCGCAAGGCAAACAATGATTATCGCCTTGGCAAATTCCGAAGGCTGTATCGTTACAGGGCCTATCTGAATCCACCTTTGCGCGCCCAGCTGCGAATGCCCCACAAACATTACCGCCAGCAAAAGCACCAAATTAAAAATGTATAATGGTTTGGCAATCTGCTGCAAAAGCCGGTAATCAAAGCGCAGGCAAAAAATCATCAGCAGCACGTTAATGCCGACAAACATGGCCTGGCGCTCAACATGCCATGCCTTGCCTGTCGCTGTGGCATAGCTGTGCGTCGCGCTGGCAATCAGCATCAGCCCGATGCCGATAAGCGCAGCTACCGCAAACACCAGCCACCAGTCTATATTACGCAAATATCTGTTAAGCTGCATACTGCCT
>CASEGD010000144.1 GCA_949287345.1 uncultured Phascolarctobacterium sp.
CCGAAGGCTGCGTTGATAACTTCTTCCAGATAATCCGGCAAGCCGGAGATAGGTGCGTAAGCGATGAGTTCATCGGTGGAAAGGCTGCGGAAAACCTTATCGACAGTCGGCAGGCAGACGAGTTTTTCGTCTTCGTCCAGAATTGCGCCGATGGTAGCGTTGGTTACGTTTTCTGCGCCGATTTCTTTAGCTCTTGCCACGCAGGCTGCGTTTGCCGCAAAAATAGTATCTTCTGCGGATTTGCCTTTGGCGTGGTTGGCTGCAATACTTGTCAGCATGGTTATTACCCCCTAAGTTTTTATCAGTCAGTTTCCCGCTTCCTGCGGAAAGAAATGGCTGTGGATAGCATTGACTGCTTTGTTGACCTCGTCAGCCGGTACAAGGCAGGAAATGCTGATTTCGGACGTGCTGATTACGCCGATGTTGATGCCTGCGCCTGCCAGCGCGCCGAACATGCCTGCTGCAATGCCCGGGCTGCCCAGCATGCCTGCGCCGACGATGGAAACCTTGGCTACGTTTACTTCAAGGTCCACTTTGTCAAACGGCATCTCGGCCTTAAGTTTTTCCAAAACGCCAAGGGCTTCCGCCATATCGGTTTTGGCTACGGTAAAGAGTATATCGTTTTTGTTCTGCTGTACGCTGGCGCTTTGTACAATCATGTCAACGTCCACGTTGGCGTCGGCCAGCGCCGCAAAAATTTTATAGGCTACACCCGGTTCGTCCGGCACGCCGCGTGCTGCAAGTTTGGCAACATTGGTGTCGTGCGCTACGCCGCGGATAACAAATTTTTTCTCCTGCACTGTATATTCCCCCCTGATAATAGTTCCCGGTACTTCGTGAAATGTTGAACGCACGTGGATAGCGACGCCGTTGTGCTCGCCGTATTCCACCGCGCGCGGCTGCATTACGCCTGCGCCGAGCCTTGCCAGCTCCAGCATTTCCGCAAAGGTAATTTCGTCAAGCTTTTTAGCGTTGGGCACAATGCGCGGGTCGGCTGTGTAAACGCCGTCCACGTCGGTGTAAATATCGCAGATGCCTGCGTTAAGCCCTGCCGCAATGGCAACAGCCGTTGTATCGCTGCCGCCGCGCCCCAGCGTGGTAATGTCGCCGCCTTCGGTAATGCCCTGAAAGCCCGCCACGATGACAACCTTGCCTTCGTCCAGCGCTTTCTGCACGCGGGAGGCTTCAACATTTAAAATGCTGGCCTTGCTGTATTTATCGTTGGTTTGTATGCCTGCCTGCGCGCCGGTAAAGGATACCGCAGGCTGCCCTTTGGCGCAGAACGCGCCCGCCATTAAGGCGATAGTTACCTGCTCGCCGGTTGCTAAAAGCATATCCAGCTCGCGCTTGGGCATATCCGGGTTGACGCGCCCGGCCAAAGTCAAAAGGTCGTCGGTGCTGTCGCCCATTGCCGATACGACGATAACGACTTTATCGTCCGGCTGTTTTTCTTTCAGCACCCTGTCTACAATGCCGTGAATTTTTTCCGGCGTGGCAACGGAGCTGCCGCCGAATTTTTTTACCAGTATAGCCATCAGGTTCCCCCCAAATTAATTAACTGCCATATTTATTGTAGCACAATAAATATTATCTGTATATGCTGATTATAGTTTTACGGTTGTATACTTAAAAATTTATAATAGTCGCGCCGCTTCCGCCTTCGCTTAAAGGCGCTTCCGCCAGCGATTTTACCGCCCTGTGCGTGGAAAGGTACGCCGTCAGCCCGGCTTTAAGCGCGCCCGTACCCTTGCCGTGGATAATGCGCAGGCTGGTAAGCCCTGCAAGCAGCGCGTCGTCCATTGCCTTATCGACGGCGGGGATGGCTTCATCCATCGTCATGCCGCGCACGTCAATTTCGGTGCGCGCGCCGATGCTTTTTTGCACAAAGAACTGGTGTGCAAAGCCCTTGCGTTTTTTGCCGAAGTTTTCTTCCGCAGCGTTGCTTTTGGCTTTGCCGCGCATGGCGATGCAGTCTTTAGCCTTAACGGTGGTTTTTAAAATGCCGATTTGCACGGTAACTTCGTTGCCGTTAACGGCGGTGATGGTGCCGTCCTTACCCAGCGTTTTTAAAAATACAGTCTGCCCCACTTTTGCGGTTTTGGCGGTTAAAGGCTCGCCCTCCGGCACGGGTGCTTCGCTGGCAAAGCTTTTTTGCAGTTTCTTGCGCGCTTCCTCCGCCGCCTGCTGCAGCTGCTTCGCGTCAAAATCGGTTTTCATCTTGCGCAGCTCTTTTAAAACGGCTTCCGTTTCGCGGCGGCTGCTGCGGTACAGTTCGTCCGCCTGCTCGCGCGCCTTGCGCAAAATTTCGTTCTTGCGGTGTTCCAGCTCTTTTTTCTGCTGTGCCAGTTCGTTTTTAATGCGCTCGCTTTCCGCCTTCAAGCTGCGGATTTCACGGTTCTGACTTTCGTATTCGCGGCGCTCGCCTTCCAGCTCTTTCAGCACGTCTTCCATGTGTACGTGCTCCTGAGTTAAAAAGCTGCCCGCATTTTCTATAATTTCTTCGCTTAAGCCAAGCCTGCGGCTGATGTTAAACGCGTTGCTGCTGCCCGGTACGCCCATTAAGAGGCGATAAGTCGGGCGCAGAGTTACGGGGTCGAACTCCACGCTGGCGTTTTCCATGCCGGGGCGCCCGTAAGCAAATGTTTTCAGCTCGCTGTAATGCGTGGTAACAATCGTCAGCACGCCGCGGCGGTGCAGGTGTTCCAATATCGACATCGCAAGTGCCGCGCCCTCGTTCGGGTCAGTGCCCGCGCATAATTCGTCAATCAAAACCAGCTCGCCCGGTTTAACCTGCTTTAAAATCTCCACCATGTTTGTCATGTGCCCGGAGAAGGTACTCAAGCTCTGTTCAATGCTCTGCTCGTCGCCGATATCGGCATAAACCGCGCCGATAACCGGCATTTTGGCGCCGGCCGCCGGCACAAACAAACCAGCCTGCACCATCAGCATAAACAGCCCCACCGCCTTAATGGCAACGGTTTTGCCGCCGGTGTTAGGGCCGGTTATGAGCAGCGTATTGAACCTGCCGCCGATTTCAATATCCAGCGGCACAACCTTTTCCGGGTCAAGCAGCGGGTGGCGTCCTTTGGCAATTTCAATCGCGCCGCCCATGTTTACAATGGGGCGCACCGCCTTTTGCTGCTGCGCCAAATACGCGCGCGCGGCGATAAAGTCCAGCTCCGTGAACTGCTCCATCGCGCGGATGATTTTATCCGCTTCCGCGCCGACCGCGCCGCTGATTGAACGCAGGATACGCTCAATTTCTTCCTGCTCCTGCGCCAGGTAACGCTTAATATCGTTGTTTAAGTTTACCACCGCCATCGGCTCGATGAACAGCGTCGCGCCGCTGCCCGACTGGTCGTGTACAACGCCGGGGAAGTTAAAGCGGTATTCCTGCTTGATTGGTATTACATAACGGTCGCCGCGCATGGTAACCAGCGCGTCCTGAAAATACTTCTGGTTGTTG
>CASEGD010000145.1 GCA_949287345.1 uncultured Phascolarctobacterium sp.
ACATGATGCACAAATTAATGGGCACCTACGATATGGCTTACGACCACACCTGCATGCACGAATTTGTTATGAGCCTGGAGGAACTGAAAAAAGCCACTGGTGTTACCGCGCTGGACGTGGCAAAATCGTTAATCGACCGCGGCATCCACCCGCCGACGATGTACTTCCCGCTGATTGTACATGAAGCGCTGATGCTGGAGCCGACCGAAACCGAAGCCCGCAAAACTTTGGACGAAGCGGTTGACGCACTGCTGGAACTGCACCAACTGGCGCACACCGACGCGGACTACATGCACCACGCGCCGCACAACGCGCAGATTAAACGCCCGGACGAAGTGCAGGCGGCACGCAAGCCTGTTTTAAAATATGTACACCGGTAAAATACCGGTTTCCTGTTACATCACCCGCTGCACTGACCCCTACCGCAACCTTGCGGCGGAGCGTTACCTTTTGGAACACACGCCCGCAGGCAGCGTAACGCTGTACCTGTGGCAGAACAAAAATACGGTCGTCATCGGGCGCAACCAGAACCCGTGGGCGGAATGCAACATGGCGCTTTTACGTCGGGACGGCGGGCATCTTGTCCGCCGTCTTTCCGGCGGGGGCGCTGTATACCACGACAGCGGCAACTTAAACTTTACCTTTTTGACGGACACCGCCACTTATGACCTTGACCGCCAGCTTCAAGTCATCATCACCGCACTTGCCTCGCTCGGCATTAAAGCCGAAAAAAGTGGGCGCAACGATATTTTAGTTGACGGGCGCAAGGTATCCGGCAACGCCTTTTACACAAGCGGCAATAAAAAATACCACCACGGCACGCTTTTAATAGACGTTAAAACTGACGTGATGGCAAAATATTTAACCGTATCGCCGCTTAAATTGCAGGCTAAAGGCGTCAGCTCCGTTAAAAGCCGCGTGCTTAATTTAAAGGAAGCCTTCCCCACTCTTACTGTTGCCGCCCTCTCGCAGGCGCTCATCACTGCCTTCGGGCAGATTTATAACAACGTGCCGCAACAGCTTGGTGCAGATTTTTTTGACGAAGCAGAACTGGCAAAATACGAAACGGAGTTCCGCGACGACGCCTTCCGCCTTGGCAAACGCCTGCCCTTTACCTGGCAGACGGAAGCGCGCTTTGACTGGGGCAGCTTTACGCTGGCATGCAAAGTTGACGGCGGCATTGTGCAGCAGGCCGAAGTTTACACCGACGCTATGGACTGGCAGGCGCTGCAAAACGCCGGGCGCTTTTTTACCGGCGCAGCCTTTACGCCGCAGGCACTGGCACAAGCGGCGTACCAAATCCCCGGCGAAGCAGGAACCGACATTGCAGAATTTTTAGCACAACTATCAATATAGAAAGGTACATTACCATGCAATACGATTTAATTGTTATAGGCGCAGGCCCGGGCGGCTATGTGGCTGCCATCCGCGCGGCGCAGCTTGGCTTGAAAACCGCTGTGGTTGAACGCGCAGAAGTTGGCGGCACCTGCCTGAACCGCGGCTGCATACCCACCAAAACCTTAATGCACAGCGCCAATTTGTACCGCAAACTGGACAGCGCAGCCAAAATGGGTATTAACGTAACGGGCGCTTCCGCCGATTTTAAAGCCATGCACGCGCGCAAGACGCAGGTTGTGGAGCAGCTCCGCGGCGGCGTGGCACAGCTTTTAAAAGGCAACGGCATCGACGTTATCGAAGGCGAAGCAGCTTTTACATCCGCCGTGGCGATTTGCGTTAACGGCGAAACCTACACTGCCAAAGATTTTATTATTGCCACCGGCAGCAAGCCGTTTGTGCCGCCCATCCCCGGTGCGGATTTGCCCGGCGTTGTGACGAGCGACGAAATGCTTGACACCGACGCCTGCGATTTTGGCGAACTTGTAATTATCGGCGGCGGCGTTATCGGCGTGGAAATGGCGAGCATTTATAACGGCATCGGCCGCAAGGTTACGGTTATTGAGGCGCTGGACAGGATTCTGGCGAATATGGACCGCGAGATTTCGCAGAACCTCTCCATGATTTTGAAAAAACGCGGCGTTGCCGTGAACACCGCCAGCACCGTTACCGGCATTACGGCAGAAGGCGGCAAACTGACCTGCACCTTTGAGCGCAAAGGGCAGACCGAAAGCGTTACCGCCGACGGCGTGCTGATTTGCGTTGGGCGCCGCGCCGTTACCGAAGGACTGAACACCGAAGCGGCAGGCATTGAGCTGGACCGTGGGCGCGTTAAGGTTGACGCTAACTACCAGACCAACGTGCCACATATTTACGCCATCGGCGATGTTACAGGCGGCATCCAGCTGGCGCACGCAGCCGAAGCACAGGGCATTGCCTGCGTGGAACACATCTGCGGCGTAACCCGCACGGTTGACCCGAACCTTGTGCCTGCCTGCGTTTACACTTCGCCCGAGATTGCCACCGTTGGCATTACGGCGGACGAAGCCAAACAGCAGGGCAAAGCCGTTATTACCGGCAAATACATTATGAGCGGCAATGGCAAATCTATCATTGAAAACGAAGAACGCGGCTTTATCAAGATGGTGTTTGATGCGGAAAGCGAAAAACTTATCAGCGCGCAGCTGATGTGCGGACGTGCCACCGACATGATTGGCGAACTGGTAACGGCTGTCAGCGCCGGGCTGACCAAAGCGCAGATGGCAATGGCGCTGCACCCGCACCCAACCTTCTGCGAAGGCATTACCGAAGCTGTGCACGCCGCCGACGGCCACAGCATCCACACCATGCCCCCGCGCAAACGGTAAAAAAATAACAGCAGGCTTTAAAACCTGCTGTTATTTTTTATATTTTTATGCTATAATATTTTTCATTGATAGCCGGAGTCGGTTCCTCTCAATATGGGAGGTGATAGCATGACTGTTTTCGAGGCATTGTCTTTGATGATTTCCTTCGGAGCATTGATTGCTGTTATCTGCTTATCAAAAAAGTAATTACTTTTAGATAAAAAGAAACCGCCTACTGGCGGTACGCGGCTTCCTTCTGAACTAAAAATTCTATTAGGGAGAGCCGACGTTTCCCCAAACCGGCTATCTCTTATGTATATTATACCAAACTAAAAATCATTGTCAAACACAAAAACTTGCAGAAGCATTTGCCTCTGCAAGTTTTTTATTTATCTGTTCAGTTGTTACTGCATTTGCTTAATTATCTGCATAATTTCTTCAACGCCAAGCACATTGCCGCCTGCCACAACCTTACCGTCAATAACCAGCGCCGGCAGTGCCATCGCACCGTAAGCCATAATGCGGCGCAGCTCGCTGACATGTTCAAATTTGGCATGGCATTTCAGCTTTTTGGCCGCCACGGCAGTGTTCTGAAACAGCAGCTCCACCTGCTTCGTCATCGGCCCTAAAACCTTAATTTGCATATCATCTCACCTTCGTTTCTATCTTTGCTGCACCTTTATCATACCAAAAGGCTTTGGCTAAAGTTTATCCAAACGGT
>CASEGD010000146.1 GCA_949287345.1 uncultured Phascolarctobacterium sp.
TCGTATTCTGCCAAACCCTGCTGTAATTTTTCTTTATCCATGGTAATCCTCCTTAAGCCTTCATCGTGCCGTATTTTTCGTAATGTGCCTGCATATCAAACGCATGCGCCAGATCCACAGGCATATGTGCGTTTTTTCGCTGTGCCTGCTGCAAATATTCCAAAAGCTGCGCCTTGTAATCGGGATGGGCGCATTTTTCTATAATCAGCTTGGCGCGCTTCACCGGCGATAAACCGCGTATATCGGCGACGCCCTGCTCGGTAATAAATATCATTGTGTCGTGTTCTGTGTGGTCGGCGTGTGTTACCATCGGCACCACGCTGGATATGCTGCCGCCTTTCGCCGTAGACGGCGTGCAGAAAATAGTAATGTAGCCGTTGCGCATGTAGTCGCCGCTGCCGCCAATGCCGTTCATCATCTGCGCGCCCATAACGTGCGTGCTGTTAGCCTGTCCGTAAATGTCAAACTCCAGCGGCGTGTTTATGGAAATTACGCCCAAACGGCGGATGACTTCCGGGTTGTTGCTGATATCAAGCGGGCGCAGCACTATGCTTTTGCGGTATAAATCCGGGTCTTCGTTGTACATCTTCCACACATTGGGCGACGGCGTAAATGCGCAGCCTGATGCCTGCGACACCTTGCCCATTTTTATCAGGCTGAATACCGCGTCCTGCAAAATTTCGGAATACATTTTTAAATTTTCGTATTTCGATTTGGAAAGCCCCATTAAAACAGCGTTGGAAATACTGCCGACGCCGGACTGAATGGACAGCATCTCCTGCGGCAGGCGCCCGTGCTTCTGCTCGTTTTCCAAAAACTCAACCAGATACTCTGCAATCTTGATGCTGTTTTCATCGGGCGCGTTAAGGTTGCGCACATGGTCAACAATGTCCGATTCTACAATGCAGGCAATTTTATCCAGCCCGCACGCCATATACGGTGAACCGATGCGGTCGCCGACGTGGTAAATAGGTATTTCCCTGCGGCAGGGCGGCTTTTCGCAGATATAAATATCATGCATGCCCTCCATGGAAAGCGGAATGGTAGTGTTGACTTCCACAATTACTTTTTTGGCGTGCTTTACAAACATCGGTATATTGCCGACGCCGGGGCCAAGCACAATGCTGCCGTCGGCATTAATGGCAGCCGCTTCCACAATGGCAATGTCAACATCGCCAAAAAAGCCGTAATCCACCTGCTGGGCAAAATGGCTTAAATGCAAATCAATGTAATCAATTTTGCCGCCGTTAATGCCTGCCCGCATGGATTTATTGGACGCGGCATAATACGGCATACGGCTTTTAACGCCGTCCACCGCTGCCAGTTCTTCTTCAATTTCCGGCCCGACGGAAGCGCCGCTCCAAATATTGATGCGGCATTTTTTACCGTTTTTGATGGCTTTGGCAAGCGCCATCGTCGTCTTTTTAGGATAGCCGGACGGCGTAAAACCGCCGACGCCGACGTTCATGCCGTCTTCAATCAGCGCGGCTGCCTGCTCCGGCGTTGCAATTTTTTCAAACAGTGCGGGGCTGCGAAGCCTGTCGTCACTTAACATTTTTCTCCCTTCTTTCGCGTTCACTTATATCTTACTTATAGTGTAAACGCAAAAACATATAATGTAAAATATCATTTTCTTGCAATAAAAATAAAAAATTATTATATGTTTTAGCGGCATTACGCAAAAATTTTCGTTTTTTATCAAACGAAGGCACTGATTTTTACGCAGCAGCGTTAAACTTATAACTAAATTTGATACAACTTAGCTGTTTTTGCTATATCTTTATATATTTACGTTTTTGTAGTATAATCAGCTTAAGCTAAAAAATTTTTTAAGGAGCAGCCATGAACATAGAATATTACCGCAACTTTATCGCCATCGTCGAAGCCGGAAGCATCTCCGCCGCAGCAAAACGCGTAGCAGTTGCCCAACCGGCGCTCAGCAACCAGCTGAAAACCTTGCAGAAAAAATTCGGCACGCCGCTGTTAAACTTAAAACGCGGAGGCCACACGGTGGAGCTTACCGAAGCAGGCTGCATTTTGTACAACAAGGCCAAATACATCTGCTCTACCGAGGATAACATCATCAAGGAAATTGCCGACTGCGCCGGAGGCTTCAGCGGAACACTGCGTTTAAGCCTGTCGCCGTCGATGTCAATTTCCTTCATTAAAAATTACCTCAGTAAATTTTCGCGCCAGTACCCGCAGATAAACTACGAGCTGTATGAAGTGCCTATCGACGAGCAAACCCAGCAGCTGCTGGACGGCAAAACGGAAATCGGCATCGCCAATGCACCGCTTTTGCAGGTGAACCGCTTTGAAACCATTTACCGCAAACGCGACCGTTTAATTGCCCTGTTCCATAAGGACAGCCCCTATCTGCAAGGCACCAAGCCGCATATCCTGCTGGACGATTTGGAGGACGTACCGCTGTGCCTGTCGCGCGGGTGCAGCACGTTGTTTTTAAACACCTGCAACGATTCGCGCCTTTTGCCGCAGGTTTTAAGCATTAACACCACCAAGCTCTCCACTATCGCGTGGGCCACGCAAAATATCGGCGTCGCCATTGTACCGGCCGAACGCTACGAAATTTTTGACGAATGCCTTGTGCCCAAGCAGATTGAGGACGAACGCCTTTTTGTGGAAAAAACACTGTCCGTCGTTAAGGGCAGGCCGCTTTCCACCGTTGCCAAAACCTTTGTTAATTTCTTTTTGGAAAATTTTAATTAAAAGAAGGTGTCAACCATGCTGAAACTGACTTCCAAGCAAAACTGCTGCGGGTGCACTGCCTGCGCAAGCATCTGCCCCAAGGGCTGCATTGCCATGACGCCGGACAGCGAAGGCTTTTGCTACCCGCAGATTGACGAAGCAAATTGCATTAATTGCGGGCTGTGCGAAAAAGTTTGCCCGCTTTTGCATAAACCGGCGCAGCACGAGGTGCTGAACCTGTACGGCGCTAAAAACAGCGACGACAGCGTGCGCTTTACCAGCAGCAGCGGCGGTATGTTTACGCTGTTTGCAGAATGGGTATTAAACAGCGGCGGCACAGTGTTCGGCGCAGAACTGGACGAAAATTTGCAGGTACATCATACCGCCATTGAAAGCACTGACGCATTGCTAAAACTGCGCGGCAGCAAATATGTGCAAAGCAATATGACAGGCGTGTTTAAACAGGCACGTACACTTTTAAACTCCGGTAAACCCGTGCTGTTCAGCGGCACGCCTTGCCAGATTGCCGGGCTGAAAGGCTTTTTAATGAAGGATTACGCCAATCTTTTCACCGTCGATGTCGTATGCCACGGCGTACCCAGCGCCAAAGTGTACAACAAACATTTACAGGAGCTTGGCAAAGCCGCAGGCGAACCGGTTACACAGGTAAAATTCCGCGATAAAACCAAAGGCTGGCTGCACGGCGAAACCGTTTTTATGGCCGGCACGCAGCGCCTTG
>CASEGD010000147.1 GCA_949287345.1 uncultured Phascolarctobacterium sp.
CACTCTTTGGACATGTCCGCTGTAAAAAGACAGTAAAAAGTTTAATTTTTCAAAAAATTTTTATGTATACACGGATACATTAACAATTTTTGCGTTTTTCTGTTTATTTTGGTACAAAAACAAAATATCCCCAGCTTACAATTTACAAGCCGGGGATGTTTTTATTTTACGTTTATTTATTGTAACGAATTGGCATAATTTACTGCGCTGACGGCGTTGGGCGCGTAAAAATCAGCACCGATGCTGTCGGCGTAATCCTGCGTAAGCACTGCGCCGCCGCAGATAATTTTAAAGCTGCCTGCCGCACGCAGCGCCATGATGGTTTCTTCCATCGCGCCGACGGTTGTCGTCATCAGCGCGGAAAGACCGACCACAGCGGCGTTGTGCTTAACGGCTGCTTCCACAATTTTTTCTGGCGGCACATCCTTGCCAAGGTCGATAACCTGATAACCGTAGTTTTCAAACAGCACTTTTACGATATTTTTGCCGATGTCGTGAATATCGCCCTTAACGGTTGCCAACACAACCTTTACGCCGTTGCTCCGGCTGCCGCCTTCCGCCGCCATTTTCTCGCGGATGACGTTGAACGCAGCTTTGGCTGCCTCCGCACTCATCAAAAGCTGCGGCAAAAACAAGGTATGCTTTTCAAAACCGTTGCCAACATAATCAAGTGCCGGTATCATTTCGCCGTTGATAATTTCCAGCGGCTGTTTTTGTGCCAGCTGCGCCGTTACGGCTTTTTCGCTCTGCTCGCGCAGCCCTTTTACAATCGCATCGTACAAAGTATATTCTGCCGTCTGCGCCGGTGCTGCTTTAGGCTGTGCGGCGTCCGCAAATTTGGCAACATACGCCTTGCAGCCTTCGTCCAGTCCGCTTAACGCGCCGTAAGCATAGTAAGCACCCATCATTGCCGCGCTTTGCGGATTGATAATGGCGCAGCTCAAACCTGCTTCCATTGCCAGCACAAAAAAGGCACTGTTAACGGCGTCGCGCGCAGGCAGGCCGAAGGAAATATTCGACACGCCCATCACGGTTTTAATGCCGCGTTTGGTCAGCTCGCGCAGCACCTGCAAATCTATTTTGGCGTTATCGCCGCCGGTGCTGATGGTAAGCGCCAGCGGGTCAACAATAATATTGCGTTTGGCAATGCCGTATTCCGCCGCGCGGGCGATAATTTTTTCGGCAATGGCAATGCGCCCCTCCGCCGTTTCAGGTATGCCGCTGTCGTCCAGCGTAAGCGCAACAACTGCCGCGCCGTACTTTTTTACCAGCGGCAGCACTTTGGCAAGGCTTTCTTCCTTGCCGCAGACGGAGTTTAACAGCGGTTTGCCGTTATACAAACGCAGGCTGCCTGCCATAGCGTCGTAGTTGCTGGTGTCAATCTGTAAAGGCACGCTGGTTATTGCCTGCAAACGCTGCACTGCTTCCGCGCTGACGGCAGGTTCTTCAATGCCCGGCACGCCGACGTTCACGTCTAAAATCGCCGCGCCGCTGTCAATCTGCTCCAGTCCCAAACGGCAGATATAATCATAATCACCGTCTAAAATCGCCTGCTTTAAACGCGGCTTACCCGTGGGGTTAATGCGCTCGCCGATAATTACCGGCTTCTTGCCGATAACAACCACGTTGCCGTAAGCGGCAACGGCGGTTAAATCACAATCGCGCGATTGCGGCACGATTTGTTTACATTTATTGACCAGCGCCGCGATATGCGCCGGTGTTGTGCCGCAGCAGCCACCCATAACTGCCAGCGCGCCGTCCTTTGCCATATCGTACATCAACGCGGCAAATTCGTCAGCACTAACGTCAAACACGGTTTGCCCGTCCACTTCTTTAGGCAGACCGGCGTTGGGGTTCAGCACCGCAGGCAGCGGCGTAGCTGCTAAAAGCTGCGGCAGCAGTTTCTGCATCTGCGCAGGCCCAAGCCCGCAGTTAAAGCCAATAGCATCAGCACCCAAACCTTCCAGCATAATGGCAGCAGCGGTAATATCGCCTCCGGTTAAAAGTTTGCCGTCCTCGTCCAGCGTCATGGTGCAAACGACCGGCAAATCACTGTTTTCTTTTGCCGCAAGCAGCGCCGCCTTCATCTCGTAGGTGTCGCTCATCGTTTCAATTAAAATCAAATCAGCACCGGCGGCAACGCCTGCCGTTACAATTTCCGCATAAATACTTACCGCTTCTTCAAACGGCAAATCGCCGTAAGGCGCAAGCAGTTTGCCTGTCGGTCCCAAATCCAGTGCAACAAAGCTGCCCGGTTTGCTGGCACAGGCTTTTTTGGCAATTTTTACGGCCTGCGTCACCACGTCCGCCGTTTTAATATCCGTACCGGCAAATTTTAAGCGGTTCGCACCAAAAGTGTTGGTTTTTATAATATCCGCACCGGCATTTAAATAAGCAGCATGAATTTTTTCCACCTCGTCAGCATGGGTAAAGTTCCACAGCTCCGGCAGTTCGCCCGGTTTCAGCCCGGCGGCCTGCAGCATGGTTCCCATCGCGCCGTCAAAAAAAAGTGTTTTTTTACCAAGTAATTCTTTAAAAAGCATGTTGTCCCTCACATTTTATTTTCTATAAAGACAGTTTGTGTTTCCGCAGGTGTCGCAGCTGTTTTGCGGCTTTTCGCACCCGTCCGTAATGCCGATGACAGCCGTTACCGATTTTACCGGCGCCAGCATGCCGCCCGCCGTTACCGTCAGCCCGATGCGTTTGGGCGCGTCCAGCATCATCAAAATACGCGGCTGGTCGGTTAAGCTCCAATCCGCATAGCCGGGGCTGAAACGCAGTTTAAAATGCAGCCCACCGTATTCGGCGCTGATTTTTGCTTCCGTTTCGTCGCAGTAGCTTTCAATAAGCGCCGCGCACACCGCCTGCCCGGCAGCACCTTCGGCAATGTTGGCAACAGCCATGCGCCTCAGCGCGATGTCAACCTTCGGCCCTAATGTCGCCGCCAGAAGCACTGCGCGTTTACAGCCTTTGATATGCGCCGCAAGTTTGGCGCTTTTAAAATATTCTCCGCCCAGCAGCACGCCGTTATCATCGACACTGCAATCCTGAACGCGGTACACGCTGCGCGCCTGCACTTCGTTGCGCAGCTTTAAATACGCCAAATCTGCCAGCACGCCCGCGTTCTCATCACCGGCGCGCCCGCCCATATAGCGGATGGCTTCGCTGCGGTCGTACTTCATTTGATAATCTCCGACAGATTTTTCATAATGCCGCGGATGATTTCCGGCTTGTTCATCGTGTAAACGTGGATGTTTTTGAAGCCGTTGGCAATCAGGTCGATAATCTGCCCGAGGGCATAAGCAATGCCGGCCTGCATTAAAGCCTGCGGGTCGTCGGCAAAGCG
>CASEGD010000148.1 GCA_949287345.1 uncultured Phascolarctobacterium sp.
ACGGCGGTGATGATATCCGCATAGGGCAGCTGCAAATTATTGTGCAGGTAGCCGCTTAAATAGTATTCCGCAAACAGCGCGATGGCCGTCAGCAGGGTGGTGAAAATCAGCATACGGGTAAAATATTCTTTTAAAAATTCCGTCCAGTCGGCACTGTCGCGCGTGCCGATATTTTTTTCGGTGTAGCGGTCCAGCCAGTCGTTAACACTCTGCGGCAGCAGACGGCGGATTACGCGGTAGGCGGGTTCGGCCGCCATAATGCAGAATGGCGTGGTGAATGTCGTCATAACGGATACGGCGACGATAATCGGGTAGATAAAGTCGCTGATAACGCCGAGGCTCATGCCCAAAGAGGCGATGATGAACGAAAATTCGCCAATCTGCGCAAGGCTGAAGCCGCACATAATGGACGTTTGCAGGTTTTGGCCGCTGAGCAGCACGCCGCCTGCGGAAAAGACGAGCTTGCCGATAATGGTAACGAAGATGAGAATGATAATCGGCAGCCAGTATTCCAAAAGCAGTGCCGGGTCAACCAGCATGCCGACGGATACGAAGAACACCGCACCGAAGATATCTTTAACCGGCGTAAAAAGGTGTTCGATTTTTTCGGAATTCGGCGCTTCGGCAATCAGCGAGCCCATAATAAACGCGCCCAGCGCTGCCGAAAAGCCCAGATGCGTTGCCAGCACAACCATGCCAAGGCACAGGCCGATAGAGGTGACGAGCATGGTTTCGTTGTTCATCAGCGTAAGCGAGCGTTTGTAAAAGGTTGGCACAAGGTAAATGCCAAGCACAAACCACAGCACCAGAAAGAACAGCAGGCGCATAACGCTGGTTAACAGCTCCGTGCCGGAGATGCCTGCGGACGCCGCCATGGTGGAGAGCAGCACCATCATGATAATGCCGGCGATGTCTTCGACAATTAAAATGCCGAAAACCATTTCGGTAAAGCGCTTGCCTTTCATTTTTAAATCTTCAAAGGCTTTGATGATGATTGTGGTGGACGACATGGAAAGCATACCGCCCAGAAACAGGCTGTTCATGTGGCTCCAGCCCATCAGCATGCCGGTGCCGTAACCCAGCGACAGCAGCCCTGCAATTTCCACGATAGTGGCGATAAAGGCGGTGCTGCCGACCTGCTTGAGTTTGTTGAAGCTGAATTCCAGCCCGAGCGAGAACATTAAAAAGATAATGCCGATTTCCGACCAGGTGTGGATGTTGCTGAAATCCGTTACCGTGGGGAAAAACGAAAAATGCGGGCCGGTGATGAAACCGGCGACGATGTATCCGAGAACCAGCGGTTGATTGAGCTTTTTAAATAAAATGGTAGTGATGCCCGCTACCAGCAAAATCATGGCGAGGTCGGAAACAATAGGTGGTAAATGCGCCATCTGAAGTTCCTCCTTGTATAAATAAGATAAGCGACAAAAAATTTAAAATGTTGTATAATATAATAGGTTTAATGTTTGCATGCGGCGCGGTGCCGCATAAATATTATACAATGGCGCTGTGTTTTTTAACAAGTGATATATTTTAAAAATCTTTCTTAATAAAGATGGAGGCTGACTAATGAATACAGATTTGATTTTGATTAACGGCGATATTGTGGACAGCAAGGAAGCGGTAATTGATTATAACGACCGCGGCCATCAGTTTGGCGACGGCGTATTTGAAATTGTGCCGGTGTATAACGGCAAGGTGTTCGGTATGCTGCCGCACATGGAAAACCTGTTTACTTCGGTAACGCGCTTAAAAATACCGGCAGTTTACATGGTGGAGGAACTGGTGGAGTTCCATGAAGCGTTAATTAAAGCAACCGGCATGGAAAACGGCGAAATTTATACGCAGGTTACGCGCGGCAGTGCGCCGTTCGGGCTGGCTTTCCCGGAGATGAGCGTGCCGCAGCTGGTAATGCAGCCAATTTTTACCGACCGCAGTTATCTGGCAGAATTGCAGCAAAAAGGCGTTAAGCTGATTACCGAAAAGGATTTGCGCTGGCAGCACTGCGACGTTAACACCTTAAACCGCCTGCCGGAAGTTATGGCACGCCAGAAGGCGGCAATCAGCGGCGCGTTTGACGCACTTTTTGTACGCGACGGCAAAATTACCGAAACCACCGAAAGCAGCTTTATGCTGGTTAAGGACGAAGTTTTATGGACTGCGCCTGAAAACGAAAACATCCATAAAAATATTACCCGCAAGGTGATTAAAGAACGCCTGGCGCTTGATTTGGGCATGCCGGTGGTTGAAAAGAATTTTGACATTGACTTTGCCATGAAGGCGGAAGAAGCGTTTATCTGCGGGCCGCGCTGTGAAATTGTGCCTGTAACCAAAATTGACCGCAAGCTGGTAAACAACGGCGAAGTGGGCAAGGTTGTGCCGCAGCTGTTGCAGGCTTACAAGGATTTTGTTGCCAGAGAATGCCCGGCAAGGTAATAACTAATGGATAAAAATTTAGTGCGCGGGGCGATGCTGATTGCCCTGACGGTTGTGTTGCAGTCGCTGCGGCTGGTGATACCTTTGCCGCCGCTCGTCAGTATGTTTTTTATCGGTACGCTGGTTAATATGATGCTGGCCGTTACCGTGCGGCTGGCAGGGTTAAAGCCTGCGCTGATATCGGTCACGCTGCTGCCGTTTTTTGCTTACTTGCAGGGGCAGCTGCCAATACCGCTGTTAATTCCGATAGTTATCGGCGGTAACGCCGTGTTTGTTTTAATCTGCCATTGGGCGTGGCGCAGAGGCTTGTTTTTGGCGCCGCTTGCCAAAACAATCTGTATGTTTACCAGCAGCCTTGTTTTGTTAAAGGTGCTGGCGCTGCCCGATAAAATGGTGTTCGCCATTGGTTTTATGATGGGCTGGCCGCAGATGGTAACAGGCATTTGCGGCATTTTGCTGGCGCGGCTGTTGGTTAAGCGCACGCCGCAGTAAAGGAGTGTATTATGGAAACAAGAGTTGTTTTGCTTGGCATTATCGTTGAAGATACCGCTTCCGTGGAAGCGCTGAACGCCGTGCTGCACGAGTACGGCAGCTATATTATCGGGCGTATGGGTTTGCCATACCGCGAGAAAAACATGCATATTATCAGCATTGTGCTGGATGCGCCGCAGGATACTATCAGCGCGCTGTCCGGCAAAATCGGCATGCTGCCGGGCGTTAGCGCCAAGGCGCTGTATGCCAAAACACAGGCTTAGTCCTTAACGCCTTCGGGCTTTTTATAGGAGAAATACTGACAGGGAAGGTCCGGCCTGACCTTAAGGAGGAACAACAAATGTATGATGCAAAATCAATGAAAGCAGAAGAATTTATTGACCATGACGAGATTTTGGCGACGCT
>CASEGD010000149.1 GCA_949287345.1 uncultured Phascolarctobacterium sp.
CGATGCTCTGGCAGAATTAAAAACCACTGCCGATAAAGTTAACGTTGAAGTTATTGAAGAAGCTAAAAACGGTATTTTTGGTTTGTTTGCCAAAAAAGCCAAAATAAGGGTTACTTTAAAGGATGCTGCCAAAAAAATCGGCGACATTGTTGATGAAACCGTAGACAGCATTAAAGAAGATTACAAAGCAGGCAAGCAGGAAGCAGCCGCTGCCCGTGAAAACGCTAAAAAAGAAGAAGCTAAACCGGCAGCAGTACGCGAATATGTGATTGAAGAAGCAGCCGTTGACGCTGCCAAAGAATTTTTGCAGAAAATCTTTAATGCCATGCGCATTGAAGTTGTAATGGAAAAATTCATCAATAAAAACGAAGGCGTTGTTACTTTCAAACTGCACGGTTCCGATATGGGCATTTTAATCGGCAAACACGGTCAGACACTTGATTCCTTGCAGTATCTGACTAATCTGGTTGCTAATAAAAATTCCGCCGAGCGCATCAGAATCGTAATTGATATTGAAGATTACCGCGAACGCCGCGTGGAAACCTTAAACCGTCTGGCACAGCGCCTGGCGGATAAGGTAAAACGCACCGGTGAGCGTGTTGTGCTTGAGCCGATGAATCCCCATGAAAGAAAAATTATTCATGTTGCACTGCAAAACGACCGCCGCATTACTTTTCAGACCCAGTCGTTTGTACTGGGTTTTTCTTTTGGAGAACAGATTATGCAGGAAGAAATGATTAAACAGGAACAGGAAGAAACCATCAGCGCTGTCTGCACGGCGCTGGGTGAAGGCGCTATCGGCATTATCCGCATAAGCGGTGAAATGGCGCTGGCAGTTGGCGAACAGATTTTTAAGGCGGCTTCCGGCAAAAAGATGGCGGCTTATGCGCCGAATACTTTGATTTACGGGCATGTGCTTGATACCGACGGCAGCGTTGTCGATGAGGTAATGGCTGTTTATATGAAAGCGCCTCATTCCTATACGGCAGAAGATGTAGTGGAAATTCAGTGCCATGGCGGTGTGAGGTCGTTGCAGAAAATTTTGACGCTGAGTTATGCTGCCGGTGCGCGTCCGGCAGAGCCGGGTGAATTTACCAAGCGTGCTTTTTTGAATGGGCGCATTGACTTGGTGCAGGCAGAAGCCGTAATGGATATTATTAAATCGCGCAGCGACGCGGCTTTGAAGGTTGCCGTGCGCCAGCAGGAAGGGCAGCTTTCCAAACAGGTGCGCGGTTTGCGCCGTGAACTTCTGGACGTAATTGTTAATTTGGAAGCGGTAATTGATTATCCGGAAGACGATATTGAAGAAATTACCTTCGGCAATGTCCTGACGGAAGTTAATAAAACCGTTGGCGGCGTAAAAAAACTTTTGGAAAATGCACATACCGGCAAAATTTTGCGTGAAGGTTTGAAGGTAGCAATTATTGGCAAGCCGAATGTAGGTAAATCCAGTTTTTTAAATTTTTTGCTGAAAGAGGACAGGGCGATTGTTTCGGAGTTTGCCGGTACGACGCGCGACGTTATTGAAGAACAGTTTTTGCTGGGTGGAGTGCCGCTGGTGCTGGCCGATACGGCAGGCATCAGGGATACGGAAGATTATGTGGAACGTATCGGCGTGGAAAAAAGCCGCCGCATTTTAAGCGAGGCTGAACTGGCGATTGTGGTGCTGGACGGTTCACAGCCGCTTGCAGATGAAGACAGGGAGATACTGGAACTCGTCAAAGGGCGCCGGTATGTTATAATAATAAATAAGAGTGATTTGGGCAGTGCCGATGTAAAAGCAGATTTGCCGGAAGAATTTAAGACAGCGCCGGTGATTGAGCTTTCCGCCAAAACGGGCGAGGGCTTTGAAGCTTTTACGGAATGGCTGCAAAAATTTGTTTACGGTGATGACAGGCATCTGGGCGACGGCATTTATGTGCAGAACGCGCGCCATGAACGCCTGCTGCAAAATGCACTTGCAAGCATGACCGACGCTTTGGCAGCGGCAGAAGCGCATTTGCCCTATGACTGCATTATGATTGATTTGCGCAACGCGGCGGAATACCTTGGTGAAATTACCGGCGACGCCGTGCGTGACGAAATAATCAACGAAATTTTCTCTAAATTCTGTATCGGTAAGTAATTTTTACGGGTGAAATTATGTATATTACTGACAGTTATGACGTTATCGTTGTCGGCGCTGGCCACGCCGGTGTGGAAGCTGCCCTTGCGGCGGCACGCCTGGGTGGAAAAACGTTGCTGGCAACGCTTTCCATGGATAATATTGCCTTAATGCCGTGCAACCCTTCGGTAGGCGGACCTGCCAAGGGGCATCTGGTGCGCGAGATAGACGCTTTGGGCGGCGAGATGGGCCTTGCTGCCGATAAGGCGTGTATTCAGATGCGCTTGCTGAATACAGGCAAGGGCTATGCCGTGCAGGCTTTGCGCGCTCAGGAGGACAAGCCTTTTTACCACACTATTATGAAGCAGACTGTTGAAAATCAGGAGCGCCTTGATGTTAAGCAGCTGATGATTGACAAGCTCATTGTCAGCAACGGAGAGGTTGTCGGGGTAGAGGCAGAAACCGGTGAAGTGTTTGAAGCCAAGTGCGTGATTCTGGCAACGGGTACTTATCTGCGTGCGCGCATTGTTTACGGGCAGGTTAATTATGAATCCGGTCCTAACGGTTTGCGCAGCGCCAATAAATTATCGCTGTCGCTGCTGGAAAACGGGCTGGAATTAATGCGTTTTAAAACCGGCACGCCGGCACGTATTGATGCCCGCAGCCTTGATTACGACAAAATGGAAATTCAGAACGGCGACGCCGCGCTGCGTAATTTTTCGTTTATCAGCGAAGTGACAGAGCGCAGCCAGGTGCCGTGCTGGCTTACTTATACCAATGAAAAAACGCATCAGATTATCCGCGATAACCTGCATTTATCTGGCATGTTTAATGGCATGATTGAAGGCGTCGGACCGCGTTACTGCCCGTCAATTGAGTCAAAAATTGTACGGTTTGCCAACAAAGAGCGCCATCAGCTTTTTATTGAGCCGGAAGGTCTGCGTACCAACGAAATGTATGTGCAGGGCATGTCAAGCTCTCTGCCTGCAGATGTGCAGCTGAAATTTATGCAGACGATACCGGGGCTTGAGCATTGCCGCATGATGCGCGCCGGTTACGCGATTGATTACGACTGCCTTGACCCATTGCAGCTGAAAGCGTCGCTTGAGCATAAAGGTATCAGCGGCCTGTTTTCGGCAGGGCAGTCCAACGGCACCAGTGGCTACGAAGAAGCAGCGGCGCAGGGCCTGATGGCAGGCATTAACGCCATGCGCAAAATTAACGGGCAGCCGCCGTTTATTCTGGGCAGGAACGATGCTTATATCGGCGTGTTGATTGACGATCTGGTAACGAAGGGTACCAACGAGCCTTACAGAATGATGACCTCGCGTGCGGAATACCGTTTGCTTTTGAGGCAGGATAACGCCGATTTGCGTCTGACGGAAAAGGGCAGGCAGGTTGGCCTTGTCGATGACGAACGCTACGAAAAATTTACGGTAAAGCGCACTTTGCTGGAGCGCACCATTCATCAGCTGGGTACAATCAATGTGCCGCCTAATGCCGAAACGGAGCAGAAGCTGAAAAATATGGGCACTGCGCCGGTAAGGCCGGGCATGACGCTGCTTGATTTGCTGCGCCGCGGCGAAATTACTTATGCCAAACTGGCGGCGGAATTTGATTTGCCGGAGCTGCCGGAGGTTGTGGCAGAGCAGACGGAAATTTTTGCCAAGTACGAAGGCTATATCAATAAACAGAAACAGGAAGTTGAGCGCGCGCTGAAACTGGAAAACAAGCTG
>CASEGD010000150.1 GCA_949287345.1 uncultured Phascolarctobacterium sp.
TCCAAAATCACCCACGCCGCCACGCCTTCAATTACCGGCACCGCACGCTGCACAATGCAGGGGTCGTGCCGCCCGGTAATTGCCAGCTCCGTATTTTCACAGGCGGCAAGGTCCACGGTTTTCTGCACTTTGGCAATGCTCGGCGTCGGTTTAACGGCTACCTTAAAGCACACCGGCATACCGTTGGTAATGCCGCCGGTAATGCCGCCGTTGTTGTTGGTGTAGGTTTTCACCGTGCCGTTATCGTAATACATCTGGTCGTTGGCTTCGCTGCCCGCCATCTGCGCCATCGCAAAACCCTTGCCAAACTCAATGCCCTTTACCGCAGGCACGCTAAACAAAGCGTGCGCCAGACGGCTTTCCATCGAATCAAAGAATGGTTCGCCCACACCGGCAGGCACGTTAATTGCCATGCACTCAATCACGCCGCCGACAGAATCACAGCTTTGCTTAGCCGCCAAAATCAGCTGCTGCATGGCTTCACCGGCGTTATCGTCAAGCACGGGGAAAGGCTTTGCCGCCAGTTCCGCAAAAAGTTCCGCGCTCTCGCCCAGCGGATTAAAGCTTTTATCCTGCACTTCCCACACGGAGGCGATATGCGCGCCAACGTAAATGCCGCGCTGCGCCAGAATTTGTTTGGCAACCGCGCACATAAAAACCAGCGGTGCAGTCAAGCGTCCGGAAAAATGCCCGCCGCCGCGGTAATCGTTAAAGCCCTTGTACTTTACCTTGCCGCTGTAATCGGCGTGCCCGGGGCGCATTACGTTTTGCAGCTTGCTGTAATCGCCGGAATGCTGGTCACTGTTCGGTATCAGCACACACAGCGGCGTACTGGTTGTTTTGCCTTCAAAAAAGCCGCTCTGGATTATAAAGGTGTCCTTCTCCTGCCGTGCCGTCGCCAGTTTGCTTTTGCCCGGCGCGCGGCGCTGCATTTCTGCCTTCACTGCTTCCATATCAAGCGCCACTCCCGGCGGTAAACCGTCGATAACGCAGCCGATCGCAAGGCCGTGCGATTCACCGAAAATCGTCATTTTTATTTTTTCGCCAAAAGTTGCCGTCATAAGTTTTCTCCCTGCTCCAACCTGCCGCCCAGCAGCGCAAAATCCTGCCAGAAGGTCGGATATGATTTTTTAACGCTCTCGCTTCCTTCTATTATAACAGATTCTGCGCAAATCGTGCTCGCTACTGCCATGCTCATGGCAATGCGGTGGTCGTTCCATGCCGATACGCGCCCGCCGCGCAGCCCCTGCGGCCTGCCGTTAATTACAAGGCTTTCTGCCTGCTCAATCACGTCCGCGCCCAGCTTGTTCAACTCGGCGGCAATCGCGTGCAGGCGGTCACATTCCTTAATGCGCAAACGCCCGGCGTTGATGATTTTCGTCTGCCCTTCCGCCACAGCGGCCGCCACCGTCAACACGGGGATAATATCGGGGCAATCGGCAGCGTCGATAACGGTTGCGCGCAGATTACTTTTTGCCCCCAGCAGAGCGCCGTCAACCTGCGTAATACTACCGCCCATCCTCATCAAAATATCTTTAACAACGCGGTCGCCCTGCAAAGATTTGTCATCCGCACCGGCGCAGGTAATGTTGCCGTTAAGGCAGCCCGCCGCCAGCCAGAAAGCCGCCTGCGACCAGTCGCCCTCCACATCGGCGTTGCCGCTTTGGTATTGCTGGCTGCCCGGCACTACAAAGCTTTGGTAATTGTTGTTCTGCACTTTTATGCCGTATTTTGCCAGCGCAGATAAGGTCAAATCAATATAGCTCTGCGATTCCAGCGGCGTGGTGATGATGATTTCCGAATCGCCGTCCAGCAGCGGCAGCGCGAACAGCAGCCCCGAAACAAACTGTGAGCTGACATTACCAGGCAGTTTAAAAGTACCGCTGTGCAGTTTGCCTTCAACCGTTACAGGTAAGCCCTGCGCCGGTGTATATTTTACATTTTGCTCATCAAAAATATCATAGTACGGTTTCAGCGGGCGCTCACCCAGTCGGCCTGCGCCGCAAAAAGCTACCGGCGCACCGCACAGCGCACCCAGCGGCAGCAAAAACCGCAGGGTCGAGCCCGATTCGCCGCAGTCGCACATATTGCCGATTGCTTTAACCGTGCCCGTGCCGTAAATCCGTACCGCGCTGCGCCCTTTAAATTTACTTGCAGTCAGTTCCGACCTGACGCCAAGCGCATTTAAACAACGCAGCGTCGCCGCAATGTCCTCGGACATACTGATGTTATCTATCACACTTTCGCCCCGCGCCAGCGCCGCGCAGATAATTTCACGGTGCCCCATGCTTTTGGAGGACGGCACATTAACCGTACCCGCCAGTGCGCCGGGCTGAATTTTTACCATAGCCATAATTAACTCCGTTTAACGTAGTCCGGCAGTGCCTGCCAGTCCGTTTTCTGCAAAAAGCTGCTGCCTATTTCCTTCAAAATAATCAAAGTAATACTGCTGCCGCTCTTCTTTTTGTCCATGCCAATGCCTGCCAGCAAATCAGCTTCTGCGTAAGGCGCGTCCACCGGCAGGTTGTATTTTTGCAAAACTTGGCAAATTGCGTCCGCCGTGCCGGGCGCGGTAAGCCCCAGTTTTTCGGTCTGCCTTGTCAGCAGCGCCATGCCGATACCGACGCCTTCGCCATGCGTATAATCAGTATAGCCGCAGCATTTTTCCACCGCGTGCCCGATAGTGTGCCCAAAGTTCAGCACCATACGCTCGCCGGTGTCAAACTCGTCGTGTTCCACAATCTCTGCCTTAATGGCGCAGCAGCGTTCCACAATACCGCCGATGTTCGCCAGCAGCTCCTTGTCGTCACGCATGGCGGCAATTTTTTCAAACAGCGACTTATCGCGTATGCAGCCGTATTTAATGGCTTCCGCAAGGCCGTCGTGCAAAAAGCGTACCGGCAAAGTACGCAAAAGCTCGGTGTCAATCAGCACCAGCTTAGGCTGATAAAAATTGCCGACAAGGTTTTTACCGGCAGGCAAATCCACCGCTACCTTGCCGCCGACGCTGCTGTCAATCTGCGCCAGCAAAGATGTCGGCACTTGCACATAATCGACACCGCGCAAAAAGGTCGCCGCCGCAAAGCCTCCCAAATCGCCGGTTACACCGCCGCCCAACGCCACAACCAAATCGCTGCGGGTAATGCCCGCAGCTGCTAACCGGTCATAAATTTTGGCAAGTTCGGTTAAGCATTTGCTTTTTTCACCGGCGGGGAACACTATGCGCGTTACGGTAAAGCCGCTGCCTTCCAGCGATTTTTGTTCCAGCGATTTTTGCAGGTGCTCGCCGTACAGCGCGTCCACATTGCTGTCGCTGATAATCGCAGCGCGCTGCGCTTTGCTGACGCTGCGGATTTTTGCGCCCGCTTTATCCAAAAGCCCGGCGGCAATTTCTATCTGATAGGATTTTACTCCTAAATTTACGTTAATAATGCTCATAAAACAATGTCCTTCCTGTGACAGGCCGCTGCGTGCAAAAAGCTTTGCAGCCCTTCACGGTCGCCCGCAGCAATCAGCCGCTGCATGGTTTCCAGCTGCTGTTTAAAATTCTCCAACTCGTTCAGCACGTTTTCGCCGTTCTGCAAAAATAAGTCGCTCCACAGCACGGGGTTAATATCGGCAATGCGCGTCACGTCGCGGAAGCCGCCGCCGATAAACCAGCAGCTTTTGCCGCTGTAACGGTCGCTGTTAATCAGCGTCACCGCCAGCGCATGCGGCAGGTTGCTGGTGTAGGCAATAATTTTGTCGTGCTCTGCCGGTGCAATTTCCGCCACATGCCCGCAGCCCAGCGCCAGCGCGAATTTGCGCAGCCAGTTTACGGCTTCGGCGCTGTTGGCTTCCGTCGGCACAATCAGGTAGTTTGCGCCATCAAAAACCTCCGCCTGCGACATGGCATAGCCGCTGCCCTGCCGCCCCGCCATCGGGTGTCCGGAAATAAACTCCGCGCCTTCCGGCATCAGCTGCTGCGCTTCGTAAGGCAGGTTGGCTTTGCGCCCGGCAACGTCGGTCACCAGCGCGCCGCGTTTGATAAACGGCGCAGCCTGTTTTAAAAATTCCGTAACGGCTTCCGGGTAAACGCAGCAGATAATCACATCCGCCTGCGACAGGTACGCACCCGCATTCCGGTAAAAGCCGTCGATAACGCCTTCCGCCAGCGCCGTTTTTAAAACCTGCTTATCCGTATCAACGCCGATAATGTTTTTAACGCCAGTACGCCGTAGTGCCTTGGCATACGAACCGCCCATCAGCCCCAGGCCGATAACGGCAAAACACTGCTCCTGCAAATTTTTGCTAAAGCCTGCTTCCACAACCTTCACTCCTTCTGTCCTTCCATCCTGCATATCAGTTGCTTACAGCTCCCTGCCGACAATTTTGGCAATGCCGCTCAGTTCACCCATCAAACGTGCAAAGCGTTCCGGCTTCAGGGACTGCGCACCGTCGCACAAAGCGTGTTCGGGGTCGTTATGCACTTCGATAATCAAACCGTCCGCACCGGCGGCAACGGCAGCCTTTGCCATCGGCTCAACCATCCACCACAAACCTGCTGCGTGGCTCGGGTCAACAATCACCGGCAGGTGGCTTAATTTTTTAACCGCCGGGATAGCGCTCAAATCCAGAGTGTTGCGGGTATAGGTTTCAAAAGTGCGGATGCCGCGCTCGCACAAAATTACGTTGTCGTTGCCGCCCGCCATAATATATTCCGCCGCCATCAGCCATTCTTCAATCGTTGCTGAAAGACCGCGTTTTAACAGCACCGGCACATTGGTTCTGCCCAGCTCTTTCAAAAGTTCAAAGTTCTGCATGTTGCGCGCGCCCACCTGAATCAAATCCACGTCCTCCACAAAACGTTCCAGCATACGGGCGGACATAATTTCCGTTACAATCGGCAAGCCGGTTTCCTTGCGGGCGATTTTCAAAAGGTCAAGCCCTTCTTCTTTTAATCCCTGGAAGGAATACGGGGAAGTGCGTGGCTTGAACGCACCGCCGCGCAACAGGCTTGCACCAGCCAGCTTAACGGATTTGGCAACGCCGACAATCTGCTGCTCGGTTTCAACGGAACACGGCCCGGCGATAACCGTCAGCTTGCGCCCGCCAACCTTAACACCGCTGACGTCGATAACACTGTCCTCCGGATGGAAGCTGCGGTTGGCACGTTTAAACGGCTCCTGCACGCGCATTACCTTGTCAACACATTCGTTAACTTTCAGCATGTTCATATCCAGCGCGCTGGTGTCACCGATTACGCCTAAAATTGTCTGGCCGCTGCCGACGATTTCATTAATCTGGTAGCCCCTGCCCTCAAGGTTCTCCTTAATTTTTTTCCATTCCTGTTCCGGCGTGCCGGGTTTCATTACTATTACCATATTTCTCTCCCCTTTAAAGATATTTTAATTTTTGGTTAAACTTATAAAAAAAATCAGGCCTCGTAAGAAGAAGCCTGATTTAAAAACCTGTTAATTTACAGCTTACGCTGATTTACCGGCATCTGTTTACGGTGTAAGTGCTATTTGATTTTACGCATGCAAAACGGCCAGCGCTAAAGTAAAAGTAGCCCTGGCTAAAGCCGAAAAAGTATGCACTTTTATTTTGCTGCCAAATCTTTTCCATAAATACACACACCTTAAAAAGTTTTGATGTTGTAATTTTAACCTGCCTGCAAATATCAGTCAAGCAAAAATACAAAATAAATTAAAAATATTTTTACGCGTTTATTTTTTGTAAACAATGTTACAGCTGTAAATTAAAAATATTTTTACGCGTTTATTTTTTGTAAACAATGTTACAGCTGTGATAATGCCGTTATGCCGCGGTACAGTGCCGTGCCTGCGCCGATAACGACAAAAATCTGCGTCAGCCTGATAAACAAATGCTGATTGATTTTATGAAAGCACCGCTCGCCCAGCCATGTGCCCAGCAGCATCGGCAATGTTACATAAGCCGCCAGCAGCATTAAATCCGTACTGATACGGCTGCCGGATAACTCCAGCGACGCCATGGTGCCGATGTTGCCAAAAGCAAAAATCCAGCACATATTGGCACGCGTTACCAGCTTATCGCGCCCTTCCGTCAAAAAGTAAAGCGCTATCGGCGGCCCGCTGATGCTGGTCGTCGCTGCGGAAAAACCGCTGCAAAAACCCGCCGCCATCCGCCCCAGCGTTTTGTTTTTTACGCTTAAATCAAAGTGCATTCCCATCAGCGCCAGCACAATTACCAGCACCACACCCAAAAGAATCTGCAAGTAAGCTGAAGGAATGGCGTTTAACAGATAACCGCCCGGCAGGCTGCCCAAAATGCTGCCGCACACCGTTATGATTACCGTGCGCCATTCAAAATGTTTGCGCGTGTTCCACAGCACAATCATTTTTACAAGGCAGGTTCCAAAGATGATGAAGACAACCGTTTCCTTCGGCCCTAAAACGGGCATTAAAAACGGCACTGCCACCAGCGCAAAACCAAAGCCGGTGACAGTGCTGAACAGCGACGCCATAAATACACTTATTGATACGACAGCCATAAATACACTTATTGATACGACAGCAATAAGCAAAGCGTCCGTCATTTTTTATTTTCCGTTTCGTTATCCAAAAGTATCGTCCAGCCTTCCTCCTGACGGATAAGGCCCTGGCGCAGAAGCCTGCCCAGCGCGCGTTTGAACGCCGCCTTGCTGATACCGAATTTTTCCTTGATGACTTCCATCGGCGTATCGTCGCAGTAAGGCATTTTGCCGCCGCGCTTTTTCAAAAAGTTTAAAATATCCTCAGCGTCGGCAACCATGGCATGCTCCTTCTGCTGGCGCATGGAAAGATTCAGCCTGCCGTCCTCGCGTATATAGGCCACGCGGGCGGTAATTTCCTGACCGAAGTCCAACCTGCCGCCCGGTACTTCGCTGCGGTGCAGGAACCCCAGAAAACGCTGCGTAGTAAAAATGAAGAAGCCTTCCGGCAAAATGTTGTAAACCGTGCCGGTTACGCTGTCGCCAACTTTAATGCCGCTGGCAGGCTTGCTTGCCTTCTGCATTTCCTTTTCCACGCGCATGCTTACGGCCTGACGTCCGGTTTTATCACGGTACAGCTTAACCCATACCAGCTGCCCCGGCGATACGTGCCCACGCATCTGGCTGTATGGCAAAAATACGCCGCGTTCTGCGCCGATATCGACAAATCCGCCGTCGCGCGTAACGCTGAGCACTTTAACGTAACCCAGCTGCCCTTCGCGCATTTTCGGCAGCTTCATACTGGCGGTAAGGCGTCCGTGCGGGTCAAGGTACAAATATACCTTAACGCTGTCTCCGATTTTTACCTCACCGTCATGCTGCTGTAATTTATGCAGTAAAATATCATCGTCCGTATTGCCCGTGCCGGCGTCGAGGAACACGCCCATTTCGGAAGCGCGCACCGCTTTTAATGTTACAACGTCGCCGGGGCGGTATTTGGCGGGCGGTTTTACGTTATTCATTTTCGTCCTCCGCAAAGGTTTCGGACGGAGCATCCGCCCACAGCTGTTCCAGATTGTAGAAATCACGGTCAGCTTCTATAAAGATATGCGCCACGCAGTCGCCATAGTCCATCAAAATCCAGCGGCCTTCGGCATAGCCTTCGATATGGGACGGCAAAATCCCGTCTTCGGCCAGCTTATCTTCAATGGCATCGGCAATGGCTTTAACCAGCGTTACGTTATCGGCACTGGCAATTACAAAATAATCTGTCAGCGGGGAAAGGTTTTCCATGTTCAAAAGCAGGAT
>CASEGD010000151.1 GCA_949287345.1 uncultured Phascolarctobacterium sp.
GTTTAACCAAATCCTCAATTATGCCGACATTCTGGAAAAGATTGATACGGAAGGCATCGAGCCGACCCCGTATGTACTGCCGATAAGCAACGCATTCCGCGAGGACGTGCCGCAGCCCGGCGTAACGCACGAGGAAGCGCTTGAAAATGCGCCCGCTGTTTACAACGACGGCTTTAAAGTGCCGCGCGTAATCGAATAACAGAAGGAGGAACCAACTGTGGATTTATATAAATTAACAGCCCACGAGCTGCACGACAAACTTGTCAGCAAGGAAATCAGCTCCGTGGAGCTTACCGAAAACGTATACAGCCGCATTGATGAAGTTGAAGACAAGGTGCAGGCTTATGTAACGCTTGATAAGGAAAATGCCATGGCACAGGCTGCCAAAGTCGATGCCAAAATCGCCGCGGGCGAAGCCATTGCCCCGCTGGCAGGCATCCCGGGCGCCATTAAAGACAACATTTGCACCAAAGGTTTATTAACCACCTGCTCCAGCAAGATGCTGAGCAATGTTGTGCCTATTTACGACGCGCACGTTATTAAAAAACTGCGTGCCGACGACGCCATTTTTACCGGCAAAACCAACATGGACGAGTTTGCGATGGGCTCTACCACCGAAAGCTCTTACTTCCATAAAACCTATAACCCGTGGAACCTTGAACGCGTACCGGGCGGTTCTTCCGGCGGCAGTGCTGCAGCTATTGCCGCAGGCGAAGCTATCTGGTCGCTCGGCAGTGATACTGGCGGTTCTATCCGCCAGCCGGCTTCCTTTAACGGCTGCGTTGGCATTAAGCCGACCTACGGCCGCGTAAGCCGTTACGGCTGCGTTGCGTTCGCGTCCTCCCTTGACCAGATTGGGCCTATCACCCGCGACGTTACCGACGCCGCCCTTGTGCTGAACACCATCTGCGGCAAGGATGAGCACGACTCCACCTCGCTGCCGGTTGATGTACCCGACTTTACCAAAGCCCTGCGCGCCGACGTTAAAGGCCTGCGCATCGGCCTGCCGAAAGAATACTACGGCGAAGGCGTTGACCCGAAGGTTAAAGCCGAAATCGAAAAAGCCGTTAAAACCTATGAATCCCTCGGCGCAGAGATTGTTGACGTATCCCTGCCGCATACCGAATATGCTGTAATTACCTACTATATCATCGCACCGGCGGAAGCAAGCGCCAACCTTGCACGTTACGACGGCGTGCGTTACGGCTTCCGCGCCGCCAACGCTACCAGCGCGCCGGAGATGACCCGCCTGAGCCGCACCGAAGGCTTCGGCCCTGAAGTACGCCGCCGCATTATGCTGGGCACCTACGTATTAAGCAGCGGTTACTACGACGCTTACTACAAAAAAGCAATGCAGGTTCGTACCCTCATCCGCCGCGACTTTAACGAAGCGTTTGAAAAATGCGACGTGCTGCTGACCCCGACTTCTCCGGTTGTTGCTTATCCGGTAGACGGCAAAATGGACCCGCTTTCCATTTACATGCTGGACGTTACAACCATTCCCGTCAACATGGCAGGCCTGCCGGGCATTTCCATCCCCTGCGGCTTTGCGGACGGTATGCCGGTAGGCATGCAGCTCATCGGCAAAGTGCTGGATGAAGAAACCGTGCTGCGCGCAGCTTACACCTTTGAACAGGCAACTGACTTCCATAAAGCAATGGCACCGCTGGGAGGTAACAAATAATGACTAACTATATTACCGTTATCGGCCTTGAAGTACACGCCGAATTAAAAACCAAAACCAAAGCATTCTGCTCCTGCTCCACGGAGTTCGGCAGCCTGCCCAACACCCACGTCTGCCCCGTGTGCCTCGGTATGCCGGGCGCACTGCCGGTGCTGAACAAACAGGTTGTTGAGTTCGCTATCCGTACCGGCCTTGCACTGGGGTGCGATATTCAGAAATTCAACAAGTTCGACCGTAAAAACTATTTTTACCCCGACCTTGCCAAAAACTACCAGATTTCCCAGTTTGACCAGCCGATTTGCCTCGGCGGCCACATTGATATCGAAATTGACGGCGTGCCCAAACGCCTTGGCATTACCCGTATCCATATGGAAGAAGACGCAGGCAAGCTGAACCACAGCGGCGCAACCATCAGCACTTCCGATTTTTCGTCCGTCGATTACAACCGTGCGGGCGTACCGCTTTTGGAAATTGTTTCCGAACCGGATATGCGCAGCGCCGAAGAAGCACGCGCTTACATGGAACAGCTGAAAGCAATCCTTGAATACATCGACGTTTGCGACTGCAAAATGCAGGAAGGCAGCCTGCGCTGCGACGCCAACATCTCCATCATGCCGGAAGGCGCCAAAGAATTCGGCACCCGCGCCGAAATTAAAAACCTTAACAGCTTCCGCGCACTGGTACGCGCTATCGACTACGAAGTTGAACGCCAGAAAGCCATCCTTGAAGACGGCGGCCATGTAGTGCAGGAAACCCGCACCTGGGACGAAGCCAACGGCGTAACCCTTTCCATGCGCAGCAAAGAAGAAGCGCACGATTACCGCTACTTCCCGGAACCGGACCTTGTTCCTGTTGAAATTGACGACGCATGGATTGAACGTGTACGCGGCGAACTGCCGGAACTGCCGGCACAGCGTCTGGAACGACTGGTTGAAAAACACGGCCTGCCGAAGTACGACGCTTCCTTAATCGTTGCCACCAAAGCCATGGCAGATTATTTTGACGCTGCCTGCGCAAACAGCAAGGATGATAAAGCCGTATCCAATTGGCTGTTGGGCGACGTTTCCGCATACCTTAATGCCGAAAACATTACCATTGAACAGTTCCCGGTTAAACCGGAAAACCTTGGCGAACTGGTAACACTTATTAAAGACGGCGTACTCAGCAGCAAGCTGGCTAAAAAAGTTTTTGCCGAAATGCTGAAAGCCGACAAAACACCGAAACAGCTTGTTAAAGAACTCGGCCTTGAACAGGTAAGCGACGAAGGCGCCATTGCCGCTATCGTTGACGAAGTGCTGGCTGAAAACCCGCAGTCCGTTGCCGACTACAAAGCAGGCAAGGATAAAGCCATCGGCTTCCTTGTTGGGCAGGTAATGAAAAAATCCCGCGGCAAGGCTAACCCGGGCATGGTTAACAAACTGTTAAAAGAAAAAATGCAGTAAAGGATAATTTATGAAAAGAGATTTTGAATTTGAAGGCAGCGGCTTTGGTTATTTGTGGCTCTGCATCTGGACGACGGTGCTGAGCGTTATAACCTTCGGGCTGTTCT
>CASEGD010000152.1 GCA_949287345.1 uncultured Phascolarctobacterium sp.
ATGAACATCAGGGTTAACCTTGATAACGCGCGCCTTGGCCTCCTGCACCTCTTAACGCCGATGGTTGAGTGGGGCGTGGGCGAAACGCTCGGCTCGGTAACGCTGTCCGGCACGCTGGAAGAACCGCTGGTTTACGGCGAATTGCTGATGCACGGCGGCTCGCTGAAACTGCGCGACGCTTATACAATTTTTGACAATATCAATCTGGACGTGGCGTTTACCGGCAACGAAATCGCGCTCAGGGAATTTTCCATGCAGATGGGCAAGGGCACGGTAACGGCTTCCGGCAACTACGCACTGCGTGCGGATGAAGATAAAACCTACGTTATCAATACCACGTTTAAGGACGCGGAATTTGCTTCCGAAATCTTTACCGGACGCATCAACGGCACGGCAGGCATCAGCCCGCAGCGCTATTTTATGCGCACCGATACGGAAGAAGGAATCCGCCGCGGCGGCGTTGGCTACCGCCCGTTCATTCAGGCTGATATCCGGCTGGATGATGTGCTGGTTAACATGCCGACGATACCCGAGCTTTCCGAAGGCAGCAGCAATTACGGGCTGGACGTTAAGGTAACGCTGGGTCCGAAAATCCACCTTTACAACAAATATTTGTACGATTTGTGGCTGTCCGGAGGATTGCATGTAACGGGCAGTACAGTGTATACTAATATAGACGGCAACGTGAAGGCAGACAGGGGCACCATTACCTATCTGCGCACGCCGTTTGAAATCCACAACGCTTCCGTTGCGTGGCCGGTGCCGGGCGATATTCTGCCGACGGTTAACCTTGACGCAACGGCGCGGTTCAGGCGTTATGACATTTTCCTGCGCGTAACAGGCCCGCTGGAGCAGATGAACATGGTGCTGCGCAGCGACCCGTCCCTGACGAAGGACCAGATTATCAAGATGCTGACTTTGCAGCGCGAGGTTACAGGCACGGACCAGGGCGTAACGCAGGACGACTTCCAGAACCTGATGACGGTCGGGCTGGAAATGACGGTGCTGGGTGACGTTGAAGAAATCTTTAAGCAGACGCTGGGGCTGAATGAGTTTATGATTTATTCCGGCCGCCTGCGCACGGGCCACAGTCTTGTGCAGGACAGCGGCGAGCTAACAGAGGACGAGAAGGACCAGTACAACCTGCTCGTCAGCAAGTACCTGACGGACCATTTGCTGGTTGGCTACACCGTCAGCGATGACAGCGAGCACGAAAGCATTTTTGCGTCCTACGATATCTCGCGCCACATGAGCATCAACTATGAGCGTAACAAGGATTACAACACGACGGACGACTGGTACGGCGTGGAATACAAAGTGACATTTTAAGTAATTTTTAAGATAAACATACTAAACTTTAAGGAAGGTATACCCATGCTGAAGGAATATCTGGCAGAGTTGCAGAAAACGCCGCTGCTTACCCGCGAGGAAGAAACGGCGCTGTGGCAGCGTTATGCCGGAGGCGACCGCGAGGCGTATAACAAGTTAATGACATCCTATCAGCCGCTGGTGTTTAAAATTGCGGCCGGGTTCAAACTGCCCGAGCCGCAGTTAATGGAACTGGTGCAGGAGGGAATGCTGGGGCTGCTGGAAGCGGCAGAGCGCTACGATTACACGCGCGGCGTGGCTTTCAGCGTGTTTGCCATGCACCGTATCCGCGGCAGAATGCTGGACTTTTTGCAGCAGGACGGCGAGGACAGGGGCTTTTCGCTGGACGATACCAACTCTGCGGGCGTTGCATGGGCAGAGGTGCTGGCTTCTTCCGGGCGCACGCCGTTTGAAGAAGCGGAGTTAAGCATGCTGACCGACCGCGTGGCACAGGCGTTGCACCGACTGCCGGAAAAAGAGCAGCAGGTGTTGACGGGTATTTACCTTGAAGACCGCACCGCCGCCGATATGGCAGACAGCATCCACGTCAGCCAGGGGCATATCTACCGTCTGCAAAAACGCGGCGTTAAACGTATCCGCGGCATGCTTTCGCATTTTATTGCGGATTTAAAAAGAAGCTAACGCAAGAAAAACAGTGCTGTTGTACTTTTTTCGCAGGATTATTGCATTTATTGTTGAAATATGGGAAAATATAATAAATTTTGCCATGATAAAATATCCTGAAAAAACGGATTATATATTCAATTAGTCTGTGCAGGAAGGAGTTTTGGCGGTGGCAAAAGACATTTACGATAATATAGACGATGTAAAATGCAGCCTGGACAATGCTCAGCAGAGCTTCCGCAAAAACAACGGCTTGCGGGGCGAGCTTGATTTGATGCTGGCGGAGGCGTCCATCCGCTATCTGCGCGAAAAGCGCGGGCTGGCAAGCGTATGGAACAGGCAGAAACTGGCGGCGATACTGGCAGTGCTTCTGGTGCTGGCAGGTTACGGCGGATGGCTTTATGCAGGCGTTTCGCATGACGAGGCGGTAAACATTCCGGCGGCAGCCGCGGTTGCGCCCGCACAAAAGCAAACGGCAGCAGTGCCGCAGCAAACAGTTACTACTCAACCGGAACCGGAAATTAAACAGACGGCGCCGGCTGAGCAAAATATAAACAGCAATACCAGTTATAAAAATTATTTAGCTGAAGAAGATATGCAGCAGCTTGTCAGGACTGGCAGGCAGGTTCTGCAGGATGCTGATTAAGCAGGGAGGATTTGAATGAACAAGAGAAAGTATGCACAGTTGTCCTTAAGCCTGGCGGCCATGCTGATGGCAGTGCCGGTATGGGCTGCGGAACAGAACAATTCCGCAGCTGACGTTGTTGCCAACCAGACGATGACCATCGGCGGCAAGGAACAGATTGTCAGCCAGAAAGCGCTGGAACAGATGCGCGAAGCTCAGGAAAAAGAAGGCAAATCCTTCCCGAAAAAGGGCAAAGACGGCAAGTATACTTATTATATGCACAATAAACCGTCAGAGGATATTTCCGACCCCAATTACAAAAGCGGCGGCAAATCCGGCAGCGGCAGAATTGTGGAAATTGTCCCCGGCAAGGGCGTTGTGCGTGAAGGCGGCAGCGGTGTGGAAGCACCGGACGCAGCGCAGCAGGAAACTGCTGAAACGCAGGACAGCGGCGCTGTACAGGTGCAGGACGAAGCCGTTGTTACCGATGAAGGCGACGGCCAGATTACCGCAGGGGAAGATGGCGAGCTGAAAGAGCCCATGGTGCGCGAAGCCGACGGCAGCCTGCGCCCGATGACGATGGAAGAACGCCAGAAATGG
>CASEGD010000153.1 GCA_949287345.1 uncultured Phascolarctobacterium sp.
AATCGTCTGCAAAATGCGGCGGTCGTTGCGGTCCAGCCCGTACTGGTCAACTTCAAGGCGTGCCAGCGCTTCATCGGCAACCTGCGCCGTAATGCTGCCCGCGCCTGCCACCTGTGCAAAATCGCGCACGCGCTTTAACAAACGGTTGGCAACGCGCGGCGTACCGCGGCTGCGGCGGGCAATGGCCTGTGCGCCCTCGCGGTCGATGGCAACGCCCAGAATTTCTGCCGCACGCTCAATAATAAAGCACAGTTCTTCCGGCTTGTAAAATTCAAGTCGGCACTGCACGCCAAAACGGTCGCGCAAAGGCGCGGCAATGGCACCCAAACGTGTCGTTGCGCCAATCAGCGTAAACTTCGGTAAATCAAGGCGCACACTGCGCGCGCTCGGCCCTTTGCCTATGATGATGTCCAGCGCAAAATCTTCCATGGCGGAATACAAAATTTCCTCCACAGTTTTGCTCAGGCGGTGAATTTCGTCGATGAACAGTACATCGTTCTCGCCAAGGTTAGTCAAAATCGCAGCTAAGTCACCCTGTCGCTCAATCGCCGGGCCGCTGGTTACACGGATGTTGACGTTAAGTTCGTTGGCAATAATGTTGGCCAGCGTGGTTTTGCCAAGCCCCGGAGGCCCGAACAAAAGCACATGGTCCAGCGCTTCGCCGCGTTCTGCCGCTGCCTTGATAAACACCTGCATATTCTGTTTTACCTGGTTCTGCCCGATGTATTCGGCAAGGCGGCGTGGGCGCAGGCTGTACTGCCAGCCGTCAGTATCCTGTTCCCTGCCGGTAATAATTCTTTCCTGTTCGTTCATTATTTCCTCCCGGCAAATACCTTAAGCACCTGCTTGATAATGTCCTCGCAGGGCATTGTTTCGTAGCCCGGCACGGTTTTTAAAGCCGGTACAATCTCGCTGTTGCTGTAACCCAGCGCCTGCAAAGCCTCAATCGCTTCGCCGACAGCGTTTTGCGGCACATCGCTCTGCGGGTAAAATACAGCGTCAATCACATCGCTGCCGCCGCTTATTTTATCCTTCAATTCCAGCAGCAGGCGTTCTGCCGTCTTTTTGCCAATGCCCGGCAGCTTGGTCAGCGCCTTCATGTCGCGGTTTTCCACCGCCATGTAAAAATCATCCGGCTTTACAGCCGATAAAATACCCAGCGCAACCTTGGGTCCAACGCCGCTGATGCCTATTAAAAGCACAAATAAATCGTAATACTGCTTTTGCAGAAAGCCGAACAGTAAAATTGCGTCCTCGCGCACGGAAGTATAGGTATGCACGCGCACCTCGCTGCCCATGGTAAGCGCCGCAAGGTTGGCCGAGGGCATAAACACGCGGTAGCCGACGCCGCCCGGCGTTTCTATCAGGCAGTATTCATTTTGTAGTTCTGCAACTTTGCCTTTTATTGAACCAATCATTTTGCAAGCTCCGTCCATCTTCTTGTTGACGCCGTGTGCAGCCCGCAGATGGCCATTGCCAGTGCGTCCGCCACATCGTCGGGTTTTGGTGTTTCGCGCAGGTTTAAAAGGTGTTTAACCATAAACTGTACCTGCTTCTTATCGGCGCTGCCAAAGCCCACTACCGACTGTTTGACCTGTATCGGCGTAAACTCCAGCACCGGCAGGTTGTGGTTGGCCGCCGTTAAAAGCACCACGCCGCGCGCCTGCCCTACGCTGATTGCCGTCGTAACATTGCGGTTAAAAAAAAGCTGCTCCACGCTCATAATATCGGGGCGGTATTCTTCAATAAGCTCCGTCAGCCCGTCGTAGATTTTTTTTAAACGCAGTTCCGGCAGTAAATCCTTATCGGTAAACACCGCGCCGTAATGCACGGGGCGCAGGCGGTTGCCAATCATTTCCACCAGCCCAAAGCCGCAAATGGCGGTGCCGGGGTCAATACCTAATGCCAGCATACACAAACTCCCGTCTTATACAAAGCAGGCAGGCCGTTAAGCCTGCCCCCTGTAAATTTCAATTATTCTTCGTCATCTTCCGGCAGGTCTGCGTTGGTGTAAACATCCTGCACGTCGTCAAGGTCGTCCAAAAGGTCCAGCATTTTCTGTACTTTGGCAACGCCTTCTTCGTCAAGCTCTGCCATCGTATCGGGAATCATGGTAATTTCTGCCATGGCAACCTCTACGTTATTGTCGGCCAGCGCCTTTTCCACAGCGTCAAAATCTTCCGGCTGGGTAATGATTTCAAAAGCGCCTTCTTCGCTCTTAACATCTTCGGCGCCTGCGTCCAGCGCAATCATCATCAGGTCGTCCTCGGTCAGGCCTTCGTTTTCCTCAGCGTCGATGCTGAATACGCCTTTGCGTTTAAACATCCAGTTTACGCAGCCGGTTTCACCCATGTTGCCGCCGGATTTACTGAATACGTGGCGCACATCGGCAGCGGTGCGGTTGCGGTTGTTGGTAAGTGCGGATACCATAACGGCAACGCCTGCCGGGCCGTAGCCTTCGTAAGTAATTTCTTCGTAGTTGCCGCCTTCGGCAGCGCCCTGGCCTTTTTTAATGGCACGCTGGATATTATCTTTCGGTATATTGTTGGCTTTAGCTTTGCTTAAAGCCAGTTTTAATCTCATATTGCCGGTAGGGTCAGGGCCTCCCATCTGCACAGCAATGGTAATTTCTCTGCCGATTTTGGTGGTAATTTTACCGCGCGCAGCATCGGCTTTGCCTTTTTTGTGTTTGATATTAGCCCATTTAGAATGTCCGGACATAACTGATTCCTCCTAAAAACTTAACTGGTTATTAACCCATAATACTAAACTATTATACTACAACGCGCCGGTCATTTCAATAATTTATGCGCACGCCTGTGCGGATGTTTCCTTTTATTTACATTTATCCTTGTTTTGCCGCCGCCTGCTATTGTATAATAACATTGGTGATGAAATGAGAATATTTTTATGGCTGCTTGCCGCGGCGTTTTTAGCGGCGGGCATTTACCAAAAAGAATATATGGAAGTGCTGCACAAAGCAATCCTTATCTGTCTGGAGTGCATCGGCATTGGCTAAACGGTTTTTTGTTCAGCTTGCTTCCGCAATTTTGCACAACGGCAACCTGCCGGGCTTCATCACCGGGCGTATCTGGCAGGCGCAGCCCAAAAGCGTGTGCGTGCCGGTGTTAAACTGCTATTCGTGCCCCGGCGC
>CASEGD010000154.1 GCA_949287345.1 uncultured Phascolarctobacterium sp.
GAAAGCATTGTTTACGCCAAAGCAGCGCCCAAAGCCAAAACCAAAGTTAAGGAAATTGACGTTAAGTTTTTTATACCGCATATCGAAGCGCAGCAGCAGGACGGCGAGCTGGTACTAACTTTCAGCTGCCGCATAACACCTAACGGCAGCATGAAAGCCGTTGACTTAATCAATACCTTGAACCAGCAGTACAGCTTAAATCTGCCTGCCGAAAAAGCAGACATCGAACGCCTCGACCTTTACAAATACGACCTGCGCGGCAACAAACAGCCGATGCTGGGTGAGGATATGGTTGTGGTTGGGCACTAAACTAAAATAATTAAACAATCTGTTGACAAGGCTGCAAGTTTGTGTTATTATACTTGGGTAACAAAGTAGAAGCCGCTCGCTTCTCACCTTGCAGCTACGCTCGACAGGGTTGGATAAGATTTAACGCGGGTGGATTTGTTCTGCCCGCTTTTTCTTTTGATTGAAATATTTTGGAGGTGACTTGTCATAGCTAAAGAAAACTTGCGTATCAACGAAGAAATTCGGGCACGTGAAGTGCGTGTTATCGGCAGCGAAGGCGAACAGCTCGGTATTATGTCCGGCCGCGACGCCCAGCAGCTTGCTTATGAAAAACATCTTGACCTGGTAGAGATTGCACCTACTGCCAAACCGCCTGTGTGCCGGATTATGGATTACGGCAAGTATCGTTACGAGCAGCAGAAACGCGAAAAAGAGTCTCGTAAGAAACAGAAAACTTTTGATATTAAGGAAGTTAAGCTGCGTCCCGGCATTGAAGAACATGACTTTAATGTTAAGTTCAAAAATGCCGTGCGTTTCTTAGAAGATGGCGACAAAGTAAAAGTTACCATTATGTTCCGCGGCCGCGAGCTTTCGCACCCGGAACTGGGCGAGGTACTTTTGAACAAAATGGCTGAACAGCTTAAGGATACGGCCGTTGTTGAAAGACAGCCCAAACTGGAAGGCAAAAACATGATTATGATAGTTGCGCCGAAACCGAATAAATAAGGAGGATTTTTTAAATGAAATTGAAAATGAAAACCCGCAGAGCTGCTGCAAAACGTTTCAAAAAAACCGCTTCCGGTGAATTTAAACGTGCTAAAGGCTATAAGAGCCATATCCTCGAGAAAAAAGCTCCTGCCCGCAAGAGAAATCTGCGTAAAGCTACTTTAGTGCATAAAACTGACCATGAACGCGTAGTTAAAATGCTGCCGTACGCATAATTGAGGGACTTAAGGGAGGAAATTACCAATGGCAAGAATTAAAGTTGGTGTAACTGCACACCGCCGTCATAAACACATTTTAAAACTGGCTAAAGGCTATCGCGGAGCTAAACATTTACAGTTCAAAAAAGCTAACGAAACTGTAATGAAAGCTCTGAGCTATGCTCGCCGCGACCGCCGCGCCAAAAAACGTGAATTCCGCCGTCTGTGGATTGCACGTATTAACGCTGCAACCCGCGCTAACGGCATGAGCTACAGCCGTTTCATCTGCGGCCTTACCAAAGCAGGCATTCAGCTTGACCGTAAGGTTCTGGCAGATATGGCTATTTTCGACGCAGCTGCATTTGCAAAACTGGTTGAAACCGCTAAAGCTGCTCTGTAATTTTGCTTTAACAGGGACCGACGTTGTAACAACGCCGGTCTTTTTTATTTTCTGCAAAAATTTGCAAAAATTTCATAATCTGTTATAATCTTTTGTAGCAAAGTTAATAAAAAATTGCTTTTGATGGGGTGAGAATCCTTGGGTAAAGAAAATAAGTTTTTGCGCTGGCTGGGCGAGGTGTTTAACGGCACGCAGCTGGTGGCGCTGAGCTTTATGCTGGTGATATTGGCGGGCGCGTTTTTGTTTATGCTGCCGATATCAACGCAGAACGGCGAAGGGCTGACGTTTCTGGACGCTATGTTCACGGCAACATCGGCAACCTGCGTAACGGGCCTGACGGTTATCGACGTCGGCAACCAGCTGACATGGTTCGGCAAGATGGTGCTGATTGCGCTGATACAGATCGGCGGCCTCGGCATTATGACGATGACGACGGTGGTAATGGTTATCGCCGGGCGCAAGGTAAGCCTGCGCGAGCGCCTGTTATTGCAGGAATCGATGAGCCAGACGGAAATATCCGGCGTGGTGCGCATTGCGATTAACATTATTAAATACACCGCCGGTATTGAGTTCTTCTTCGGCACGATTCTGGCGCTGCATTTTGCACTGGTGAAGGACATGGGCTGGCTGGGCGTTATGTACGGTTACTGGCATTCGGTATCGGCCTTTTGTAACGCGGGCTTTGACCTGATGGGCGATTACAAGAGCCTGATTGATTATTCCGGCGACGTGGTTGTCAACTTAAGCATTGCGCTGCTGATTACGCTCGGCGGTTTGGGCTTTATGGTGCTGGAGGACATTAAGCGCGCCATTAAAAAGAAAGACCTGTCGTGGACAAAATTTGCACTGCATACTAAAATCGTACTGGTCAGCAGCGTTGCGCTGAACGTCATCGGCACGGTGCTGCTGTGGCTGTTTGAAAGCGATAACCCTTATACCATGGGCAATATGTCGCTGTTCGACAGCTGGATGGCGGCGTTTTTCCAGGCGGTGTCAGCACGTACTGCCGGTTTTAACACAGTTGATTTAATGCATTTGCATGACAGCAGTTTGTTCATCCTTATTATCTGGATGTTCATCGGCGCGGGCAGCGGCTCTACCGGCGGCGGTATTAAAACGACTACCTTTGTTGTTCTGATGGCTTCGCTGTGGTACATGCTTAAAGGCCAGCGCGATGTGGTAATGTTCGGCAGGCGCATTGATGAAAAGATTGTCGATAAAAGCTTCGTCATCACCGTTTTATGTATGTTATGGGTAATGTGTGCAACCATGGCGCTGCTCGTCATCAACCACGAAAATTATCCGTTTGTAGATATTTTGTTTGAAGTTGTATCCGGTTTCGGTACGGTAGGTCTGGGCATCGGCATTACGCCGGACTGGGCGCCGTTTGGCAAATGGATTTTGATTTTGACCATGTATATCGGCCGTATCGGCATTTTGACCTTTATTTTAAGCTTTTTAAGCACAGGCAACAACAAAATCAGGTTCCCGTCGGAACATATCAACATAGGTTAATG
>CASEGD010000155.1 GCA_949287345.1 uncultured Phascolarctobacterium sp.
CGCCAAAGTTAAAAGCGCCTCCGTCAGCTTGGACATATACTGCGTTTCCTGCTGCATATCGCGCAGCGTTTCTTCGGCGTAAGGGCTGAATTTGCTGTCAGGGTCATTCTGCAAACTTTCTATGCCAAGGCTCATCACCGTCAGCGGCGTGCGCAGCTCATGCGAAGCGTTGGCTGCAAATTCATGCTCTCGCTTAAACAAAAGTTCCAGCGGTTTAATGTTTTTGGCAGCCATGTAATAACCGCCGCCGCCCGCCGTAACAATGCATACCAGGCACAACAGCAGCAAAAAGGCAAAGCCGTCCACCGCCATGTCGTAATAATCTTCAAGGTTCACAAAAGTGTACAGGTCGCCCTGCACGGTTCCGTTGGTTACAAAGCGGCACTTCCCCGTAAGGATAAACTTTTTTTCGCCGCCGTTTTCAAAACACAGTATCTCCGTGCCGCCGTCCTCCTGCGGCCAATTTTCGCGCATCTGCATAAGCTGCTGCGCATAAGGGCTGCCCGACATCTGGTCTACTACCAGCTTACCGCTGCCGTCGTACAACAGCGACATCATCTCGCCGCGCTCAACCAGCACCGGGTCTACCGGCAGTTCACCGCTGCCCGTCCATTCACGCCATTCGTCGTGGATATCGGCTATCAGCATTTCTTTTTCGTTTTTAATAACGGATACGCCGCCGATAATTACCGTTGCCACCACCACGATAACGAGTATCAGCGCAAAAATTCCTGTATAAATTAACGCCAACCTGCGTTTTAATTTACCGAACATATTACGCCTCTGCCATGTAGCCTACGCCGCGCACGGTTCTTATCAGTGCACCGGCGTGTATCTGCTCCAGTTTGCGGCGCAGCGCGCGGATGTGCACGTCAAGGTTGTTATCGGTAATATCGCTTTCTATACCCCATACGCGTTCCAGCAGCACGTCGCGCGGAATGATTTTACCTGCGTTGCGCAGCAGCACTTCCATCAGTTTAAACTCACGCGGGCGCAGCTCGACAAACTCGCTGTTGTAGCCGATTGTATAGTTATCGCTTTTCAGCACATAACCTTTATATTCAAGGTTTTCGTTAATATAGCTGCCCTGCCTGCGGGTCAGCGCCGTTAAACGCGCCAGCAGTTCCGCCACGGCAAATGGTTTTACAAGATAATCATCCGCACCGGCGTTAAGCCCGTTAACTTTGTCGTCCAGAGTATCGCGTGCCGTCAGCATTAAAATTTTGCCCTGATATTCTTCCTCGCGCAAAAGGCGGCACAGTTCAATGCCGTCCATGCCCGGCATCATCCAGTCCAGCACCAGCACGTCATAGCTGTCGGCGTAACATTCGCTGTATGCAGCGTTGCCGTCCGTTACCCATTTGGCGTTAATGCCCTGCCTGCTTAAAATATTTTTCAGCATTTTGCCAAGGCGCAAATCGTCCTCCGCCAGTAAAACCTTCATTTATATCACCTGCATTCTGCCATTTTATACCTAAAATATACCGCCGCAACCTTAACCCAAAATGAATTAAAGCTGAACGCCGTTGTTATCATTTTACTCTATAAACCCATGGCAGGCAATGCCAGCACCAAGGTGCCTGCCACAATCAGCACAAGCCCTGCCGCCGCTTTCGCGGATAGCCTTTCGCCAAAAACAAAATACGCAAAGGCGATTGAAACCACAATGCTTAATTTATCCACCGCCACTACCACGCCAGCCAGCCCGTCCTGCAAAGCGCGGTAATAACAAAGCCATGATGCGCCGGTGGCGAAGCCCGAAATTATAATGTAAAAAAGTTCACCCTTCGGCACGAAGCGCAGCCTGCTTGTTTTTCCCTCCACCGCCACCATCAGCCACGCCATAACCAGTACCACAACCGTGCGGATTGCTGTGCCGAGGTTGGATTCTACATTTTCGATACCGATTTTGCCAAAGATAGCCGTTAACGCCGCAAACACTGCGGAAAGCACGGCGTAAACAAGCCATGCACTGCCTTCTGCGTGGGCAGCTGCATTTTTATGTTCTATCATTAACAGCGTGCCCGCGCCGATTAAAATAACGGCAGCAATGCCGCTAAGGCTTAACGGCTCGCCTAAAAGCAGCGCCGCTAAAAGGATTGTTAAAACCGTGCTTGATTTATCAATAGGCACAACCTTATTAATATCGCCCATCTGCAAGGCTTTAAAATAGCACAGCCAGGAAGCGCCTGTCGCCATCCCCGAAAGGAATAAAAACAGCCATGTTGTGCCGCTTAAATTATAAATGCCGCCCTGCGAACCTTTAATAAACACCATCACCCACGCAAAAATAAGCACCACAATAGTGCGTATCGCCGTAGCAATGGTAGAATCCGTCCGGCGGATACCGCATTTGGCAAAGATTGAAGTTAAACCGGCAAACAGCGCCGAAGCCGCTGCAAAAACAAGCCACATATTATCACCCCAATTAAAAAGCAGATACAGCTTCCGCCATATCCGCTCCGCATTAAGCTATGCTGTTTTTTCGTGCCTCCGGCGTCAGTTCCGGGTTATCATATATATTGCCGCAAACGGTAAACTCACCGCCGCTTTCCTGCAAACGGTGCAAAAACTGCAAAGCGTTTATCGAAAAAGTTTCGCCGTCAAACAGGAAAAATCCTCTATCCGTTTCTTCCGCCAGCAAAATTCCATCCTGCACGGCAGCATCCAGCCCGCAAATGCTTTTAACCACGCTTGCCGTTTTTACTTTAATGTAGTCACCGCTGAACACCGGCATACCTGCGTTGTCCTCAATTCCAAAACACATGCCAAGCGTGCTGCGTTTAATGGGTACGGTTTCAATTAAATGCCCGTTTATTTCTTCGCCGTCCACTACTTCAGCCTTGCGGCAGATACGCGCGTCATCAGGTATCATGCACGCACCGTCCAACAGAGGCAGATAAATGCCGTATACCCATTCACCGTTCTCTTTATTTTTGGCGCGGTAAAAGTTATCCATAATAATACCCCCAATAAAAAATCATCATTTAAGATTGCTTTTATTATAAGCGGCAAATCTGAATGACAAATTAAATTTTTGCCCCGCACAAACACTAAAGCCCCGCCAAAAGGCAGGGCTTGTTTTTATTTCAGCAGGGCTTTTACTTCATCGCTGCTGATAGTTATAAACTTTTTAACGGTGTACAGGTTTTCGCGCCCGCGGCATTCCCAAAAGAGTGCCACGTCAAAGTCCGGCAAACCTTCAACGGCTTCTGCCAGCGTTGCGCCGTGCATCGGGGTCACTTCAAATTTGGCGGTCATGGTTTTATGCTCGCCTTTGGGCATTACCAGCGCTTCAAAATAATCGTCGTCGCGCGGTACGTCCTTTAAATTAATTTTACCGCGGATAAGCGCTTTATCGTACTGCTCCTGCGGCAGGTAAATGCGCATAAAAGCGTCCAGCACAAGGCCTTCGTCGCCGCCTTCGTTGGTAAAAGGCACGTCCACGTTAAAGCACAGCTTGCCGTCGGTTTTGCCAGCCAGCTCCGCTTTGGTGCGTCTGGCAACGTCAAAAACAAATTTATGTTTGGGCTGCATGGCAATAAACACTGCCACCGCCGCTACGCCCAGCAGGAAAAGCCCTGCGATAATTTCCAATACCAGTAACATCACAAGCCCTCCTTATTCAGCGTAATTTTTAATAACAACAATCGGCGTTTTCTGGCTGCCGTTGCCGAACGGGTTGTCAATTAAAATTCTGGCAACCTTGTCGGGGTCAACGCCTTCGCTCCAGCCAAGCACCGCAGCACGCTTAAGGTCATTAACATCGGCAATGGCCGCGCCGTAGCAGCCCGTCGCCTTGCGGATTTCTTCCGACACCTTATGCGGTTCAAACGGTCCGTAAACGATGTGCTTGTCGTACGGCGGCATGGTGCCGGTAACGTCGTCAATCAGGCGCGCCTGATAACCGGCCATTTCGTAGAATACGCCGCGTTTGCCCACGCATTTGGCGGCAAAGCCGCAGATAACGGCGATGATAACTTTCATTGCGCCTTCCGCGTCAAGCAGCGCCTGCATGCTGTACCAGCCGCTGATGCTGCCCTTGGCGGGGAACAAATGGCACAAAGTTTTTGCCAAGAACGACGGTTTAAAATCCTCGCAGCGTTTTGCGCCGTCCTGCGTAATGGCAACAACGCTTTCGGCAGCGCAAACAACGTCGCGCGGGCCGATTTTATCTTTGCCGTATTCCAAAATGGCGTCGACGATATTGTCATGGTGCGTTAAAATGCGCGTCGGCACCGGTATAATTTCGTATTTTTCTTCCATCAGTGCTTCTCCTCTGCCTGCTCTTTCTGGTAAAAAGCGTTAATCCTGTCGTAAAAATCTCCGCTTAAGCGGGTGATATGCCCGTGGCTGTCCGTAAACACGTTGCGCGATGCGCCTTCTGCCAGCACAGCGCCGTCCTTTTTGCGGACAATTTGGTATTTAAAATCCATTTTCGCACGGGTAAACGCTGTCATCGTGGCGCAGATTTCAATTTCATCGTCATACAACGCCGATTCCTTGTAATTGCATTCCACATGCGTAATGGGGAAAATAATATTGGCGTTCATCAGCTCCCACAGTTCCACACCGGCGGCGCGCAGCCACGCCACGCGGCCCATTTCAAACCAGCGGAAGTAGTTGCTGTGGTGCACAACGCCCATCATGTCGGTTTCTACATAACGGACACGGTCACAAATGCTTACCATATAAT
>CASEGD010000156.1 GCA_949287345.1 uncultured Phascolarctobacterium sp.
GGAAAGGAAGATGAATATGGCATTGAAAAATTTTAAATTCGGTTTTGGCGACGGCTATCAGGAAGTAGCCCTGCCGGAAGAACACATTTTGCAGGTAATTGAAGGCAACGAAAGTGAAAAAATTACCGACGTTAAAGCGGCTGTTTTAAAAGCCATGCGCGAGCCTATCAACAGCAAACCCTTGCAGCAGTGTGTTAATAAGGGCGAAAAGGTAGCAATCGTTGTCAGCGACATTACCCGCCTTGTGCATACCGACCAGATTCTGGTGCATATCGTTAACGAGCTGAACCTTGCCGGTATTCCGGACGAAGATATCAGCATCGTTGTAGCTCAGGGCACCCACCGTGCGCAGACCCATGAAGAAGACGTTATCGTTTGCGGGCAGGAGGTTGTAGACCGCATTAAAATTTTCCAGCACAGCAGCAAGGATTCCGAATGCGTGCATGTCGGCGATACCCCGCGCGGCGTGCCCGTATGGATTGACAAACACGTAACCGACGCCGACAAAGTAATCCTTACCGGCGGCATTACCGTACACCTTCTGGCAGGCTACGGCGGCGGGCGCAAAAGCATTCTGCCCGGCGTTGCCAGCGACGAAACCATTCAAAAACATCATTCCCTGGCACTGGCCGATGAATTTGGCGGCGGCGTATATCCAGGCGTTGAAACTGCCAATATCGACGGCAACCGCTTCCACGAAGAACTGTGCGCAGCGTGCGAATTTATCAACCCGTGCTTCCTGGTAAACAACGTACTGGATAACGACGGCGACTTTGCCAAAATCGTCGGCGGCCACTGGTACGACGCATGGCTGGAAGGCACCAAGGAAGTGCTTAAAATTCAGGGCGTAAAATGCAAAGGACGTGCCGATGTCGTTATCGCATCTCCGGGCGGCTTCCCGAAAGATATCAATCTTTATCAGGGCAGCAAAACCTATGATACCTCCGTGCTGGCGCTGAAAAAAGGCGGCATTTTGATTGCTGTCCTCGAAGCGCGCGAAATTAACGACCCGCCCGCATATATGGAAAGCTTCCGCTTTGATAACCTGACCGAGATGGAAAGAGCGCTGCGCGAAGAATTTACTATTCCGTTTTATGTAGCGTTTGTGCTTGCCAACCTGTGCCACGACAATACCGTTTACCTTGTAACTAAACCTGAAAACTTTGAAGCCGCTGCAAGAACCGGCCAAATTCCGGTAGCGACGGTTGCCGAAGCATGGGAACTGGCACAGAAAAAACTGGCAGAGCAGGGCAAAACCGATTATACCATTAACGTAATGCAGCACGCAGCCAACACCGTACCGATGATTGAAGAATAAGAGAAAACAAACAGCCTTTTGCTTACAAACGTAGGTAAAAGGCTGTTTTGTTGTTTTAAGAGTTATTTAGTTTTTTATGCAAATTTTATTTCTTCTTCGCCGCGGCGTTGATGATTTCTACAATCAGGCGGGTGAGGTTGTAAAGGTCTTCTTCTTTTAAGCATTCTTCGGTGGTATGGATTTTGTCCATGCCGGTACTGAGCGCCACGCAGGGCAGGCCCATGCCGCACAGGTAGTTGCCGTCGGTGCAGCCGCCGCTTTTGAAGGTTTTAAACGGCAGGCCGAGTTTTGCTGCTGCTTCCTTAACAAATACAACGCCGGGGTCGCTTTCGCTGATGCTCATGGCAGGCGAGCCTTCTTCAACGGTAATATTGGCAGTGCCGCCGCCTTTTTCAACGGTTTCTTTAATAAGCTGCACGGTGCTGTCGATTAAGGTTTGCAGTTTGCCAGGGTTCAGGCAGCGCATATCGATAACAAATTCTGCATTGGGCGCTACGATGTTGCTGGCAAGGCCGCCTTCGATTTTGCCGACGCTTAAGGTGGTTTCGTCGTCAAGGCGTCCGTAAGCGGGCAGGGCGGTTAATGCCTGTGCAGCCAGCATAATGGCGTTGATGCCTTTTTCCGGTTCTACGCCGGCGTGTGCTGCTTTGCCGGTAATTTTTACAAACACTTTAACGGAGCGCGGAGCAGCGTTGTTAACGTAGCCGGGGGCAAGGCCTTCGTCAAGGCAGTAGCCGATGTCTGCTTTAATCCACGAAGGGTCCATGTGCCTTACGCCGATGCTGCCGATTTCTTCGCCGATAGTAAAGCACAGCTGGATATCGCCGTGAGGCAGGTTATTTTCCAAAACAACTTTTACGGCTTCCAAACTTGCGGCAATACCGACTTTATCGTCGCCGCCGAGCGTAGTAGTGCCGTCGGAATACAGCACGCCGTCCTTGCGCACAACTTTGGTGCCGGTGGTGGGCGCAACAGAATCCATGTGCGCTTCAAACATCAGCCCGGGCACTTTATAATCCACGTTGGCGGGGATGAATGCCCATACGTTGCCGGTGGTGCTGCCGCTTTTTACGCCGGCTTCGTCAACTTCGGCCTTAATGCCGATTTCTGCAAGTTTTTTAATAATTAAATCAGCTTCTGCCTTTTCGTCCTTGCTGGGGCAGGGTACGCTGACAAGTTCAATAAATTCATCTAAAAGACGTTGTTTGTTAATCATAATATACCTCCAAAATAAACACTGCTTATATTATAGCACGCGCGTGTGATAAAATAAAAACTTTTCGTTTAAAAGGTATTGGCTTCTGATAAAAATGTGGTACAATATGGAGAGGCTAATGCCTAATAAACGGCGCAGCAACATTTGTGGTGACGCCAGAAGGAGCGTATTATGAAACGCAGTGAAAAATTTGTTCAAGCTAACCGTGAAGCCAAGGCTACATGGATAGCGCTCGCCCTCGTGATTTTGTTTTGGTATGCAGCAGGCTTCGGGCTGGAAAATTCGACGCTTGAATTTTTCCATACGCCTATATGGGTTTTGGGCGGCTGCATAGGTACCTGGTTATTTTCCATTTTGGTGTGCTGGGTGCTGATTAAGTTTGTCTTTATGGACTTTGATTTAGAGGACGGGGAGGACAAATAAAATGGGCAACTGGGTTAATTTACTTCCTGTTTTTTGTTTTTTGATGTTTATGCTGGGCGTAAGCTTTTA